>CAUJKL010000188.1 GCA_963204995.1 Planctomycetota bacterium
TGTGCTTGAACTGCACACCGGGCCCTGAGCCTGTCGAAGGGCCGGTGCCACTGGCCTCGAAGAAGGCGTTGAGGTCGAACTCATCGAATTCACCGGCGCTGGCGATGGCCAGCAGCTCATCGGGCATCTGGTAGGTGAGCAGGCGCATCTGCGGCAGCGCACCATACGGATTCCGCTTGTCGGGGTGCTGCGTGGCGAAGGCTTCCTTGGCGCGCTGCTCGTCGGTATAGGTCCAGTTGAAAATCTGTTCCTCGATGAACTCGCCGGTCGCCAGCGCCTTGAAGGGTGTTCCCGAAAGGTAGAGGTAGGCCCGCGTGGTGATCGGCAAGAACTCGGTTTCCTTCTCCGAGAGCACGGTGAGGTCTTCGTTCATGTCCTCCAAGCCGCCGGCGTATTCGAGCTTGGCCTCTTTCTTCGCCACGGCCTCCTCTTCGCCTTCGAACAGTTCCTTGGCGGTATCGCGCCACGCGCCGAAGTGGTATTCGTCGAACACCACAAGGTCCCAATTCACCGTGTGGAGCCACTCGTTCTTGGGCTTGATATTGCCGGCAGCATCGCGGCCGAGCAAATCCTGAAATGAACCGAAATAGACGACCGGCTTTTTACGGTCGATCTGTGTCGGGTCGCTGCCGGAAGAGCGCGAAAGGTACTGCCAGCCATTGAAATCCGTATGGGATTCAAGGTCTGTCTGCCAGGCATCTTCGACCGCCGGCTTGAAGGTGAGCACCAGAACACGCTTGGCCCCAAGTTTTCTGGCCAACTGATAGGTGGTGAAGGTTTTTCCGAAACGCATCTTTGCGTTCCACAGGAAGCGCGGAGCGGCGTCTTTGTTCTCGGCCCAAATCGAGCGGTAATAGTCGAAGGTCTTATCTACTGCCTCGGCCTGCTCGCGGCGCATCGGAAAGGTTTCGTGATGCGTCCCCGAGAACCGCTGGCCGGTGCGCAACTCGGTGAGCACTGTTTTTACATCCTTGACCGTACAGCGCACCCATTCCAATTCGACGTTCTCGAAGCCCTTCCTGCCCAGCGCCGCACGCACCTCAAAGTCGCTGAAAATGCTGCCGTCGTCACACTCGGTGGATTCGTCGAGTTCGATTCGAAAATTCTTGATGGCGGCCGTCTTGAGCTGCTCGGCGACACGTTGTTTCACGTCGCGCGTGGTCTGTCCTACCTTGAGGAGCCCCTTGTGCGCTGCGTCGGCAATCGAGTAGGCGTAGATGCGCAACCGGGCTTCCGGCTTCTGAACAAGGATTTCTTCGATGGTAGGCTTACTCATCGACGTTGCCATCAAGTTCCATCACCTTGACTTGGGATTCGATGTAAGCCTGCTCCTTCTTCGACAGGCCATACTTGGCATACAGCTCATCGTCCGTCCAGGTCCGATTCCACGGCTGCACCGGCACCCATGTATAGGTGGAGTGCAAGGCGTGCTGGGTAATCTTCCGGAGCGAAACAAGGAAGCGGAATAGCCGAGTTGCGTAGTAGGACTGGGCGCTACGCGCAGCCCGTTCGCTGTTGAAACGAAGGAAAAGGTAAGACTGCGTGCAGACCGACGGGGAAGGCGCCACCTCTGGCTTGCCGAGGATCTGATGTGGCACAGCATCTCCTCCATTGTACGCTTCCGGTACTAATAGCTTGTTGGTATCTATGAGATCAGCGTTTTTTGCGATGATCTTTCTCGGGACATAGCCGACCTTCCGCTTCATCCTCTGGATGAAAAAGATCGGTACGTCATCCTTGTGTGGGCGTTCGCGGATTTCGCTGAAGTTCGAGGCAATGCCGAACGGCGTATCCCGAGAAAGAATGGAGGTGATGGAGACCTCTTTCTTTGACAACACCTTGTGCAAGATCGCGACCGCCTGCGGATCACGAATGAACACATCGAACTCACCCAGGTCACGCATCGACGAAGTTGATTCACCTTCCCGCGTGACAGTCACCTCGCATGGCCCGTGATGATCTTTGGACCAAAGGAAGTAGCAGATTCCTCCCTTGATCTCGACGCCCGGAAAAGTTTCTTTTGAGGCGGGGAAATCAACCAGCTTGCGAATGTGCTTCCTGCCAAGCATTGAAGCCCGGAATTCGTCTAGGCCGCGCCCACCCGCCAGCCAGCGAGACGGGATCACCATGCTTAGGTACCGGGGTTCCAGTCGTTGGGCTTGCTCGACAAAAAGGTGATAGATAGACGCATCACTGGTTCCGCCAGCAGCACCCGTCATCTGGTAAGGTGGATTGCCGATCACTACATCAAACTGCATGGAACCTCCAAACAACTCGGTGATCCGAGTTTTGATGTCTTCGGTGTGGATGAATGCGTAGGCATGGGTCTCAAGCCCTGCCGCGCGGTCAAAAATGGCGCGCGGAGCCCCACAATATTGGCACTTCGTGTCGTCCCAAGCATGCTCTAGTCGCTCGAACCAAATGTTGCCAGCATCCCCCTTGAAGGATTTGGCAATGGAGTGCCCTCCATTAGCGTGCTTTGAGCAATACAAGCTGCGCCGCGCCAACAGGCTGGTGAGATGCGTGATGCCAATCCCAAAAACCTGCTTGGTCAGGATGTGGTCCACGCGCTCTTCCAGAATCGGTATTTTGCGTGCGAGCCCTTTGGTAAGTCGGCTGGTTATCTCGCGCAGGAATACGCCCGATTTCGTGCATGGATCGAGAAACTTCACCGTCTTGTCGGCCCAGATATTCGCACCGTCATGGTCGGCAGCCCAGGCTTCGGCAAGGGAATCCAGCATTCGGTTAGCGAACTCGGGCGGGGTGAATACTTCGTCGTTCGAGAGATTCGCAATGCAGGTCAGCACGTCCGGATTACGGCCGCGCAGTGTGAAAGATGCCTGCCCGTTCATGCAGCACCCTGTGCAGTGTCACCGCTCGCCATGCTGGCAAGCTCGCGCACGGTCATCGGCGGATAGGTCTTCATTGGCGTGAAGATTTCATGCTTGGCAAACAGCGACCCCTGTTCGACGTGGTTCGACATGCCGGTGAGGATGTCAAAGCGGAAGTCACGGCGCTGAAACTTGCCTTTGCCGAGGTAGCCCCATTCCGTAAATGTGATCGGTTGTCCGTCGCTGGCCAGCATTTTCAGGGCGTCGCCATGGACGAGATTCCACGACAGCACGCAAGACGCAGCCCGGTACAGGTCGTCCGACGCCTCGATATTCAGATACTCGGCAAAAATTTCCAGCAGGCTTTCGCGGCACTCGGCGATGTTGTCCGCCAGCAGTTCGATTCCGTAGATGCACATCAGCGCGTACAACGCAAAGTGCCGCCGCTCGAAGTCTGATTTGCCATATTTGAGATCGACGGCAGCGAGCTTGCGTTGCAATACCCGAACAAGAAAATTCCCGCTTCCGCACGCCGGTTCAAGAAAACGGGAGTCGATGCGCTCTGACTCTTCTTTGACCAGGTCGAGCATGGCATCAACCAGCCATTTGGGGGTAAAGACCTCCCCGTGATCGGCAACGCGTTGTTTTGACTTGACCAAGCTCATGGGCAATAGGTTTTAGGCGATAACGCGTTAGAACCATTGCATTATGCCTGACCATTCCCAGATGCTGAATCCGTGTTGAGTGCCTGCTAACTGGCAGACTGTTAGGACGGCAGGTCATGGCCGATACCTCCAGTTGCCGCCTGAAAGATTGAAGTCCCGCTTCAGGCCGAGTTTGAGACGATGTTCACAGCCCGGAATTCGGCCAAAGCAGCCTTCTAGCCTTCCTCAATGAAAGGCTTCTTTCTGCCACATCCGGTCATCGGATTGACTTCAAGGACCGAGCCTTGATGATCAACAAGTCGGTCGCGCTGCCCGACCAGATTTTCGCTAGGCCAGAGTTAGCCTGATACCACCCTCATGTTTCCGGTTTCGGGATCCAGTTCCACAGTGGCACCATCGGCAATCGACTGTGTGACATCCACTTCGAACCCGGCAAGCATCGTCATTCCAGCCATCGCGGCTCCCTGAGCCAATATCGTATTCACGGAGTTGAGGACAATGGCCATCGGCGCCATATTCCGTGCCTTCATTTCGTGGAGCATCCAAGCTGTCGCCACTCCACCTTTAGCTGTGTCAAGAATCAGAATTCGATCAACGTAAGATCGACCAGCCAGCTTGTGCGTGGGCCGTGAAAAAACTCCATTGATACGATCAAGGTCGTATCGTGCCGAGAAGCCGTCGTTGGCGACTAGCGCCGTCCCAGTTACCTTCGATCCCATCGCATGCCGAGCCTTCAAAAGCGTCATTTGAGTTCTCCGGTTTCGGCCGCATCAACACAATCTGTCATCGAGGCAAGCATCGGTACATAGCCATAGCCGCCCAGAATGTTGACCAGCTTCGCACTATTGGTGGCCAGACGCCGCCAGCCGTTCGCTTCGCTCATTTCGCGGGCGTACGACTGATAGAAACACATTCCCGTGAGTACTGTTCCGCCTGCACCCTCGATTGTTTCGGTGTAACCAAATCGGTCCGCGTCCGGTTTGACCTGGGGGCTTGTCGTGACCAGCAAGGGGCGCTTGAAGGTTCGACCCTGACAAAGTCCTGCCAGGTCGCGCAGTTCGTACAAACTGAGCTGGGGTGCCGAGAAGACAACGAGGTCAATGGTCTTGTCGGCTGCATAGCTTTTCTTTAGTCGGCGAATGTCCTCCTCTCCGAGGCGGTGGCCGATCGGTAACCGATCGCCACCTACAGCGCTAAGGGAGTGAGCCTCGGGGGTAATACCGACGAGGTGAAACAAGGCGGTCGAACCGAAGCTCGCCATTGCCGCACCGAAATGCTTGATCTCATCCGAGGTTGGAAATCGGTCAAAGCCGTCCACCACCGGCACCTGCCAGTAATTGCCACAGATGCGGCCAATGATCGCGCCCAACGCCCCCCAATCGCTAAGTTCGCGTGGCGTCCACTCGAGTTGGATACGCACGGTAGCCTGACGATGGCTTTCGAGGTGGTAACCGTAACGAGGGGTGCGGCCCGTAATCCCGGCAGCCAACGCCGATGGCCCACCTTCAAAGTTCGACTTTGCGCCACCAATCGAATTCGTATAAATCACAACGCCGGTATCGCCGAACGCAACATGCTCGCCTCGTGTAGCCGCAACCACCGTCTGGTAGTTGATGCAGGTATCCGTCATGCTGACCCCGAGACGCCGAAAGGCATTGATCGCCCGCCGCTCCAAGGAGAGCATCCATTCGGCCTGGCCTAGTTTTTCTGCCTTGGTGAAATCCGTTCCTCGAGGGTCCGTAATGGTCGGGACACGTACTCCCCGCTCACCGGCATTCGCCAGATTTTCGAGCCATACCACACCCGCTTCGCCCAAGCTCTCTGTGTCTGCCATGATGTGCGCCTGGGTGACCGGCACGAAATCCGCTGCCCCAAAGAATCTGCCCACCTGGATCTGGTGCTCGATAGCCTGCTTGGCCACATGCCCTTGTTCGCCGGCGAGCATTGATTTTTCTTCGTCGTTCAGTTTCATGGCTAGTGATCATGCCTCTGCGATCAAGGGCTACAGCGATTGCGAGCGACTCCAGACCAAAAGATCGAATCCTGAGTCGCCCGATGCTTTCAATCGGATTGATTGCGTTATTTCTTGAAGGCCGCCGAATAGAACGAGAAGTCCGAGTATTTCGCGGCCGGCAGCGGATCCTTCATGGCGCCGAACTCGACAAACATCTTGGTTACTGAATCAAGCATCCCGACCAGACTGCCATCTGCCATCTTTCCAGCCCATTCGGTATTTCCATGGAGATCCATGGCTCCAAAATTGGCGGTCATGTCAGCCGGCTCCATTTCACCCTTGTAGTACTTGCTCAACAGAAGCTGGGCCGATTCTTCCTTCTTCGTCCTCAGCATTTCGTTGGCAGGCCCCCAGGCGGCGATCAGACGGCGAATCAGATCCGGATTGGTTTCCAGAATCTTCTTGTTAGTGGAGTAAGCGGTGATTACGTATCCCGCACCCTTCGACGCAAATTGCCGCGCCTCCGCCAGCAGCTTCGCCGACTTTGCTTCACGGGCGCGCAAATTGAACGGAACCCAGGTCGACAACGCGGGAAGGCTTCCGGTCATGAAAGACGTTACCGCGTTCGGCATGGTCTGGCTGACGATTTCGACATCCTTGGTGGAATCGAGTCCCACGCTCTTGAGCGCGGTGTGCAGGAAAATCTGCCCGGTCGTCCCGAGAGTCGTCGAGATCTTTTTGCCCTTGAGATCGGCCAACGAATTGACCCCGGCATCTGTGCGCCCGAACACCTGGCCACCCCACTCGACAGTATTTGGTAACACCACCACACCCTGACCACGTGCGGGGAAGTTGTGGGTTACGCCGCCAGTGGAAAACACATCAACGCTGCCCCCCACCAGTGCCGAGAATCCCTCGATGCCAGTGTTGAAGCGTGTGAAGACGGGTTCAAGACCTTCCTTGGCCCAGTAACCATATTCCTTCATCAGCCACATCTGGCTGTCGCAGGACGGGATATGCAGATAGCCAACACGAATTTGCTTGGCCGTCTGCGCATACACATGGCGGAATGGGCTGGCGGCAAGCATCGGTGCGGCTGTCATGGCGGCCAGTTGGCCGAGGGCTTTGCGACGGGATGGAATATTGTTCATGTCTCTCTCCTTGGGTTGTTATTGGGTTTCTGCGGCAAGTTCCTGTTGCTTTGCGTACTGCTGCATGCTGACCTCCTCTAGCTCAAGACGCAGCCTCTGGAATTCCGGAGTTGCCGTGAGCTCCGGTGTTCGCGGATAGGGAAAAGGCACATCGACCACGCGCAGGATCTTCGACGGCCGGGCGGAAATGATCAGGATCCGATTGGACAGAAAGATGGCTTCCTCGACGGAGTGCGTAATCAGCAGGACTGTCTTGCGCTCTTCGGTCAGCACCTCCATCAATTGCAACTGCAAGGCTAGGCGGGTCTGCGCATCGAGGGCGCCAAATGGCTCGTCCATCAGCAGGATGTTCGGATTCACCGCATAGGCCCGGGCAAGCGCAAGGCGTTGCCGCATTCCCCCGGAGAGATGCTTTGGGTAGGCTTTCTCGAAACCATTTAGGTGCATCAGTTTCAAGTAGTGCGCTACAAGCTCCTTGCGCTTGGAGTCGAGATGCTTGTTGCAACGAAGTGAGAGTCCGAAGTCGATATTCTTCTCGACCGTGAGCCAGGGAAAGACCCCGTACTCCTGGAATATCACACCACGATCACTTCCCGGGCCTTTGATCGGCCCTCCATCCAGAGTGATCTGGCCCGTGTCCTGAGTGACGAACCCGGCCAGCATCTGGAGCATGGTGGTCTTGCCGCAACCCGAAGGCCCAATGAGGGAGACGAATTCACCTTCGGCGAGCTTGAAGGAAACGTCTTCAACCACCTTTACGCTTCCGTGATCACCGTGATAGGTCTTCGAGACGTTATTGAAGATGACGCGTTCGCGTGCTGCCTGGCGTTGGGTTTCCATTACATCGACTCCTGCCACGTCAGGAGATGCGCAGTCGCATAGCGCAATACCTGATCCATTAGGACTGCCACCGTTCCAATCATGATGATGCCGACGAAGATGACCGGAACCTGAAAGAAGTTTTGACCGTTCACAATTACTGCACCCAGGCCACGTTCGGCTGCCACCAGTTCGGCGGCCACCAGCGTTGTCCAGCAAACGCCAGTGGAAACCCGAAATGCCGTCAGGACGTGAGGCAATGCGGCCGGTACGACGATCTTTTTGAAGATCTCGAAATCCGATGCGCCAAGCGCCTTGGAGACACGGATATAGATCGGGGGGATCATCTTGATGCCTTCGTAGATCACGATCACGCTGCTGAAGAACGCGGCATAGATCAGTACCGAAATGCGGGCCGGCTCACCGATTCCGAAATAGACGATAACCAACGGAATAAGTGCGATTGGCGGCAAGGCGCGGTAGAAGTTGATCACCGGATCGATGAACGCCCGTACCGACTTGTACCAACCTAAAAGAAAGCCAACCGGTAACGCGATGGCCAAGCCGCACACCACACCGACCACGACGCGGCGGGTCGAAAGCAATATGTCGAGCCACAGCCCTTTTTCGGTCATCTGTTCGATCAGAACTTTCAGCACCTCCCAGGGTGCTGGGAGCAGACCGCGATCGAAAAGGTTTGACCACCAGAGCAATCCCCATGCGGCGCCAAGCGTCAGAAACGACGCAACGCCGGCGAGAAATGGGGCGGTTGAGAATCCTCGTTGCTTTGCGCAACCGCTGCGCTTTACTGCTCTCTCCTGGGGCACGGTGACCTCCTATCTATAATTGCTTGATGAGAACTTGCTAATTTACCTCAGTCCTCTTAAGCTATATAGCGTTAAAGGACTATAGATACTCGCCATGAAAAACGCAATAGCCGACAAAAAAAAGGTTCCTAGGTTGTCTTCGCCCGGTTCGGACGAAGGGACGTCAGAAGCGAGCGCGCTTGAGCGCTTACGCTTGGCACTGGAAAGTCTCTCCACCAGCGACGAGCCGCGACACAGCAGGCTGCGGCGCGCGATGCTGAACCTGATGGCTGATGGCCACTGGGCCACCGGTGACAAGCTGCCACCGGAAAAGGAAATTGCTGACGCTGTCGGCTTGAGCCTGGGAACCGTGCAGAAAGCCTTGTCCAGACTGGCCGCCGACAATGTGGTCGTGCGGCGCCATGGTCACGGAACATTTGTCAGCCCAAGCTCGCAGGCCGAACAACTCCTGCACTTCCGCTTCATTGGCGATGATGGTGTTGCACTCATGCCGGTCTATGCCGAAGCCATCGACTGCACCGCCGTCACGGACGATGGCCCGTGGATTGAGTTCCTTGCCAATGCGCGTAAATTCATTCGAGTTCGTCGGCGCATCAAGGTTGCCGACGAGTTTGACTGCCTGAGCGAGTTGTATATCGATGGCGAACGTTTTCGGTCGATTCTCGCCATGCCCTTGCAAGAACTGAACCGCGTTCTGATCCGCACCATCCTGGCCGAGCGCTTCAACGCGCCGACGCTCTCGGTTTCCCAGCAGATCCATGCCACGGAGTTTTCTGTGGAAATCGGACAGTTGCTCGGCCTCACGGCCAAGAAGCGATTCGGAATGGTGCTTGAGGTACGGTCGTACTCCCACCATCAGGCACCTCTCGCTTTCCAGGCAATCTATATACCGGGAAACGTTCGTCATCTCGATCTGCCCAGCCGCAAGGTCTTGCACACTTAGCCGATCGATCAGGCGGTAACCGCCGCCTCACAGCCGAGATGGTGGCGGATCCGTCGGATCTCATCTCCCATTCTGGTGAAGCGCTCGTCGGTCATTTCCACTGCCGGATTCTCCGTACCAAGGGTGGGAGCGTCGTACTCGACGACTACCTCGACGAAGGAAGGTCCGGGGCCCGCCAAAATCCCCTTCATTCGGGACTCAAGGTCATCCAGTGCATCGATGCGCTGAGCTGCCTCGTACCCACAGGCTTTCGCCATCGCAACCAGGTCGGCACTGCGAGCGCCCGGGGTCTCCAGGTTGCCCAGCCCGGCAAACTGGATGCTGTTGTTAAAGACAAAGTGGAACAGATTCTTTGGCCGGGCATGGGAGATGGTTACAAGTCCCCCAAGCTCCATTAGCAAACTCGCGTCACCGTCAAACACGAAGACCTTACGTTCAGGGCGCGCCAGCGCCAGACCCAGACCAATTGATGCAGCTCCGCCCATCAGAGGAACGCAGGCCATGGTCAGTGGATTAAGCGGAAGCTTGTCGAGCGCATTCATGGCGCCCATGGTGCAAACGACAATCGCGTCACCGCGATGTGCGTCAAGGATCTTGCAGGCATCGAGAGTTTTCATATTTTTGGGCTCCTCAGATTGTTCCCGGCCTTACCAGCCGACGAAATGTCCAACGATCAGCGCGGCCGGACCGCTACGCTCACGGGAAGATTTCCAGGCGGCTTCGACATTCCCCATATCGTCGGGACCTTCCAGACGCCAGTAAGGAACGCCAAGTGTTTCCAGCAAGGGCTCCAACATGAAAACCACCCGTCGCTTCGAGTCGCGCGGATTGCCCCCAAGATTGGAGAACTCCCGCCCAAATTGACCGATCACGAAGAGCAGCGGCACCTTTGAGTCGAGGCCAAGTGCACGCAAGCTGTTGATGCCGGCGTAAAGCCCCTGGTTCTGAACGATCACGGCGACGTTCTTTCCGCCGGCATAGAGTCCGCCGGCCACTTCGATCGCCTGGTCCTCCGTGGTGCAATGCACTACATTGAGCCCTGATACACCGCTATTGAGCAATTGATGCAGAGCAATCTGGA
>CAUJKL010000189.1 GCA_963204995.1 Planctomycetota bacterium
CCGGCTAAAACCCCGGTCAACCTATAGCTGTGGTCGTCTTTATTGCGGGGTGACACCCGCCCCGCCACCACTATAAAACCACGACCACGAATTGGATTTTCATATCACCTCATTTTCCCGCTGCCTTGTCGAGAATCTGCGGACTCCCAGAGTTCTCGCTCGTGGATCAGGAGTTCTGAGGCTGTTCAGAGATCACCGCTTAACGTACTGGAGTGGCGATTGTCGAATTCGTCACAATCCGGTCACTGATCTTCTGTGGCACGGTGCCTTCGGACAGCGGTTGCTTGCGCGTGACCGCTTTGATGATCACGACGGTCAGATCATCTTCGAGTTTCGATGAACCCGCGAATTTACAGGCGGCTTCGTAGAGGTGAGTTACAATGTCAGCGGGCGGTCGCGAGCGGTTTCTGTTGATCACCGCGACGGCTCGATCAAGGCCAAAGAACTCTTTATCGGGACGTCTCGCTTCAAACACGCCGTCGCTGGCGATCAGCAACACATCACCACGTTCGAGTGCGATCGGTCGCGAAAGTGGAAACACTTCGTCGTCGCGAACTCCGATGGGAACGCAAGGTGTTTCGAGCGTCTCGACCGTTCCGTCCTTGCGAAGCAAGTATCCTGGATGTCCGGCACTGGAGAACTGAATCGATCGCGTGGTCGAATCGAGGCTGACCGTAAATGCACTCGCGAACGGGTTCGCATCGCCGTCGTTGACGAGCAATCGATTTCCTAACGCCAACATCTCGTGGACTTGATTGCCTAAAACAGCAGCAGTTCGCAAATAAGACCGGATCGTTGCCGCCAAAATCGCCGGGCCGAATCCGTGCCCCGAGACATCCGCCAACACAACCGCCAATCGCCCACGACTCATCGGGATGTAGTCAAAGAAGTCACCGCTGCAACGTTCGGCTGGATAGCAGCCACCGGCGATTTCAAAACCGCGCATCCTGGGGTCGGCGGAGGGAAGTAGATGTTGCTGAATACGATGTGCTGCCTCGACGTCCCGTCGCAACTTGTATTCGCTGGTGATATCAACTGCGACGCCAATCGTTCCGACGATTTCGCCCACTGCGTTCTTCAACGGCTCGACGTGAGCATGAAACCAATGGCCATCGGAATCGAAGGGAGCGGATTGTGATTCGCCTTGCAAAGCACGCTCGTGCAGCGTGAGCAACGGAGCCTTGGAAGTCTTCGTCCCGAAGAACGTGGCCACGGTTTGCCCCACGACTTGATCAGGCGTCATTTGCTTGGAGGGCAGGCCGCGACCACGGGACGAGGTGAATCGCAACTGGCAGTCGGTCGTCCATAACAACGCCGGCAACTGCTCCGAAAGCACGCGAAATCGCTGCTCGCTGTCCTGTAAATCTTGCATTAATCGATGACGGGTAATCGAGTAGCGAAGCATTCGCACCAACAGTTCGCCCGAAACCGTACCTTTGACAAGGTAGTCCTGAGCTCCGCGCTCGAGCGCCTCTAAGGCCACCGCATCGTTCGAGTTGCCGGAAAGCACGACGACCGGAACATCCGACAAGGAGTGCAAACGATCGTAGGTTTCGATCCCGAAAGAATCCGGCAATGTCAGGTCGAGCAAGACGATATCAAAACGCTGTTCGCGAAGTAACTTGAGTCCATCTTCCAGGCGTGCCGTCGACTCGATTTCAAAATCGTTGGGAGCGGCGTCGCGCAATGCCTGACGAACCAAGACGACATCGTCGAGATTATCTTCGATCAACAAAACGCGTAAACGATTCGGCATGATGCAGCAGACGAGGGAAGAACGAGACGTGAAGTTTCTGCAAGACGAATGAACTAGAATCATCCCACACCCCGCACGAGCGAGTCAAGGAGAGCTAAATCATAACATCGCGACTTTCGACATTTTACGCCGATGTGCGTATCCGATCACACGATACTAAGGTAATGAACGGCTACGGTAATGAACGCCAGATTGTCAAGTGTTGGCAAAGAGGTATCCATATTGCCTAGACTGGCTGTCATTCCGCATTGCCCCTGCATAGCGTTAGTGAGATACTTGAAAGGCGTCGTTGCCAAAAGGTTTAGCTCGCGATCAATTTGAACGAGATAGATCCGCAACAACTCAGCTGATGTTTTCGCGAATCGAAGTGCATTGAGGCTTGAAATGCAAATTGAATTGAATGGGCGGTGTTTGCTTCGCTGGCTACTGTGCGGTCTGCTGCTGCCGACGTTCACGCTGGCGGCATCGCCGAAACCCGCGACGTTACGCCAGCCGATTAGCCTCGTTTTGTCGCATGATGGTCAGACCTTGTATGCCGCAAATCGATTGGCTGGCTCGATCTCTGCACTCAATGTTGCCCAACGAACGGTCGTCGGCGAGACGAAAGTGGCGACACAGCTTTCGGATCTCAAAGCCATCGCAGAGACCGAGTTTTTGCTCGCCACCGACGAAGCCGAACACGAATTGCTGCTTCTGAAAGCCAATGGTTCGGACATCCGTATTCAACAGCGATTGCCTGTCAGTCCGCATCCGGTCACCGTTGTTGTCACGGAAGACGGTCGCCGATGTGTTGTTGCCTCGCTGTGGTCCCGACGCGTGACCTTCGTTGACCTACCCAGCGGGGACGATGCCGAAGCTCGAGTAACCGCCGCGCTCGACATGCCGTTTGCGCCGCGTACGCAGTTGCTGGTCAAAGACGACACGCAACTCATCGTCGCCGACTCTTTCGGTGGTCGATTGGCGATCGTGGACATGGCGAGTCACGACGTCGTGCATGTTCGCGAGTTCCCCGGTCATAACATTCGCGGTATGGAAGTCAGCCCTAACGGCGAGATGCTGATCGTCGCTCACCAAATGCTCAACGAATTGGCACACACGATAAATGGCGACATTCATTGGGGCCTGCTGATGTCGAACGACCTCCGTTGGCTGAAGCTCGACGGCGTGCTGACGCCTGGCAGCGATTTATACGCAGGCGCTCACATGCATCCGCTGGGCGAAGCTGGCAACGCGGCAGGTGATCCGGCGGGATTGACACTGACCGCCAACGGCGCTGTCGTCGTGTCGCTCGGCGGAGTCGGCGAGATCGCAATCGGTACGGAGGATGATTTCAGCCTGTATCGGATTCACGTTGGCAAGCGGCCCACGTCGGTCGTCGCGGATCGCGAAGCACGCTTTCTCTACGTCGCCAATACGTTCGGCGACGATATTTCTATCGTGGATATCGACAAACGTGAAGTGATCGCCGATGTATCGCTCGGCGAGCAACCCGAGTTGTCGTTAGTCCAACGCGGCGAGCGGCTCTTTTACGATGCCAACCTGTCGCACGATAGCTGGATGAGTTGCCACAGTTGCCACACCGACGGCCACACGAACGGTCTGTTGAACGACAATTTTAGTGATGCTTCGTTCGGTGCGCCGAAGCGAGTGCTTTCCCTGCTCGGTCGCGCCGATACCGAACCATTTGCCTGGGCCGGGACGGCCGAGACACTCAAATCTCAGATTCACAAATCGCTCACGAACACAATGCAAGGCGACGAACCGCCAACCGAGGAGCAGCTCACGGCGCTGACCGCCTACGTCGAATCACTCGCGCCGCCACCGCCGATCGATCTCATGCGCGGCGTTCAAGATCCTGAAGCCGTCGAGCGTGGACGCGAGCTGTTTACCAGCATGCAGTGCGTCAGCTGTCACAAACCACCGGTCTATACGACGCCCGACACGTACGATGTTGGCATCGACGACAAGCAGGGGAATCGCAAGTTCAATCCGCCCACACTACGCGGCGTCGGCCAACGCGGCCCTTACTTTCACGACAACCGCGCCGCCTCGCTGGAAGATGTCTTTCTCAAACACCAGCACCAGTTGGAACGTGATCTTTCCGCCGACGAGTTGAAAGACCTGCTGTCGTTTCTGCGTTCGCTGTAAGTGTGCATGGAAACATAGAAGATCGGCAGTTGGCACTCCAACAACAGGCGTTCACCCGTTTGTTGCCTTCTAGTGCCAAAAACCACAATTCCGTTCGCGATTATACTGCTATCACTTCTACCGCTTCTTGGAATTCATTCCAACAATCTTTTAAACTTTTTGGTTTTAGACGGTGGGCCTACGTCTTGAGAGCGATCGGCAACACGGCGACTTCCACGGCCATCGAGCAGTTGATCGGCCGAATCTTGCGAATGCCCAACGCGAATCCGACGGGTGTGCCCGCACTCGACCGAGCGTATGCGTACTGGGAAGACGCCAAGCCAGTCGAGGTAACACCTCGCAATCTTGGTGATTTCGCCAAGCCGTTTCGGGTGCCTCGTTTGGTCGTCCGTTACGGCGACCAGCGGAGTTTGCTCGAGCCGATCGAGCTCGACACATTCACCTGGGACATGAACGAGTGCCCGATCAAGATCAGCGAACCGAGTTCACTTCGTCGACGAACGTAGGTTCGGGGGCGAGTATCGACATTGAAGACCGTGGCAAGCAGGGTGCTGGCCTGCAAGTCGAACGGACTGGCCAGATCCGGATGCGGCTGGAGCATCATGGTAGGCGGCTCGGATGGCTGGCCGCGATTTTCGGAGCAAAACGGTGCGAGTAAATCGTGAAACGCATCCCAGTCGATCAATTCCAACGCCTTGCG
>CAUJKL010000190.1 GCA_963204995.1 Planctomycetota bacterium
GGCTGCTTCGGTCTGGAGTAACCTGACGACGAAATGTTTTTCGAGCTTCTTCGGATTCTTGACCGGCTCTCCCAAGGCATTGATGGCAGGTTCCATGGGAGGATCTTTGAACGTGCCATAGGCTTCCTCCGAGCCGTGGAGTTCGACGCTTAGCACATTGCCGTCTTCGACCTGCTTGATGAAGAAATAGTAGTCTTCAATGACCGAACGCTTGACGCTGCGTTGCGAAAACACCAACAGTCCGATTATCAACAGCACGCCGATGAGCAGCAGTGCATTCGGACCGCCGCGGCGAGGCGCGGGCGTCTTCGACGAAGGCTTCGAGCCCGGATCCTTGTTAAGCTTTTCCATCACAAACTTTCATTGAAGATCCATCTTCGCCGCACTGTGCTACGAAGCGGAATTGAGTTCTTACAAATTCTGACAAGTCGGGAGTTCGCACAAACCCCTGAAAATACAGGACTTCAAGCGAATCGTTGCCCCCCCAAGTTTTCTGTCATCAGTATTGCATGGATGACGAATTGGGGTAGGGCTGACATTCTATCGAAGGAATTGCGGTATTACGATGCGGGGCCGGACCTCAGAATCGAGGATGAATCCGGACCCGCTTTTGGCTTGAGCCACACATCAGGGCCAGGGCGAGACCAGGCGATCGGCGAGTATCAATCACCCGTACCGCGGCCAACGTGTGCGGCTCGTGCGGGGTCATAATTCGGGTTCGGCGTGGGCATCTGGGCCTGCATCTGTTCTCGCCAGGCATGCAGCTTGTCACGCAATAGAGCGACTCTATCCGGCATCGAGGCCGCCAAGTCGTGTTGCTCGCCGAGATCGTCTGTCAGGTTATACAACTCGACACCATTGTTCTCGTGAAACTCGATCAGCTTCCAGGGCCCTGATCGGATCGCACTGTACGGGCTATCGCCACCGGCGTGGTAGTGTGGGTAGTGCCAATACAGGTCGCGATGCAGCGTTGACGTGGGATCTCGCAGCAACGGGGTGATGCTTTTGCCATCCAGCGATTTGTTGTGAGTCGCGTCACCCGCAACCGATGTGACTTCGAGCAACGTCGGATAGTAATCAGTCGTCATGATCGGCTCGTCGCAGACGCTGCCAGCCGCCGTGACTCCAGGCCAACGCACGATTGCCGGTATCCGCACGCCTCCCTCATACGCCGAACCCTTGCCGCGCCGCAGCGGCAGATTCTCCGTAAAGCCGTCGTGTTTTCCGTAGCGTTGTGTCAGGCCGCCATTGTCGGAGGTGAAGATCACCAAGGTGTTATCCGCAATACCGTGTCGATCGAGCCGCTCCAATACGCGTCCGACACTCTGATCCAAACTCGCGACCATCGCCGCGTAGATCGGGTTGTTGTGAATCGCATCCGCTCGCACCTTCTTCGTGAACTCCGCGACAAGGTCCGCTCGTCCTTCGATCGGTGTATGGGGAACGTGATAGGCGAAGTACAGAAAGAAGGGAGCGTCCTTGGCATCGTCAATAAACGCGACTGCCTTGTCGGTAAGGTAGTCCGTAAGATACTCGCTCTTCGATTCGCCATCTGGATTTCCACCCGGCGGCAAAATGTAGCCCTTCGTGCCACGCGGCTTGTCGATTTCAGAGTCAAAGCCGTGTGCTGTCGGCCCATATTCGGCGGCATTTCGCCCCGCGTGATTCAAGTGCCATTTGCCGATTTGTGCCGTGCGATACCCAGCATCGCGTAACGCTTCTGCGATCGTGATGTAGGAAAGATCGAGTCCTTTGTTCCAGTCAGGTATCTGCAATTTCGCGAACGGTCGGTTCTGGCCGGCAATGAAATCGGTCAGGTGCAGTCGCGCGGGATACATCCCGGTCATGATCGAAGCTCGAGTCGGCGAGCAGACGGTACAAGCAGAGTAAGCGTTGGTGAACTTCATGCCAGACTGAGCAAAGCGATCGAGATGTGGCGTTTCGTAGAAGTCGCTGCCGAAACAACGCAGGTTTGTCCAACCGAGATCATCCGCGAGTAAGAAGACGATGTTTGGTCTTTTGGCTGGAGGCGTTGCCGCAGTTGTCGAAGCGATCGCCAGCAGAGCGGTCATTAGTACGAACAAGATCAGCCCTCGGCTATGTCGCATCGGATGGCACCTCGTGCAGAGTGATCGGTTGAAGTCGTCTTTCGGCAAAGGGGTACTATAGTCGATGAGCGAATTAGCCGCGAATCACTCGCGCAACAGGTTCGCACTGATGCACTTCAAATACAGAGCGACATGCTCATACCGAACGCTGTTCGGCAAGTCGGCGACGATGGCACGCAACCGCTCCGAAGGCGCGAGATCGGCCAACGGCTCCACCAGGGCGAGCTGCTTGTCATCCAGGAACCAACTCGGATGAACGCTCAATCCTTCTTCGACCGCGCGTGACAAGTGGCTGACCACGGTCTCCTCGTCCAACCTGCGGAATTCCATGCAATCGTTCAACGTATAACCGTCTGCGAGCAATCGCCAAGTCCAGTAATGACTCGGCTTCGGGCCCGGCGGAGCGTCGACGCGCGAGTTTCGAGCGGCTGACTGGGGTGGCGCAAGTTGCGGAACGTCCGGTGGTGTACTCGCCTCGGGAACAACCGGAACGATCGGCGCGGATGACGATGGCTCCGGTAGCGGCTTGCTTGGTTTTGTCGTGGTAGCGGTGGGTGCGCGAAGTTTCACATTCAGCTTCGCGACAAGTTCCGGGCTGAGCCGCAGCCCATCGAGCGATTGCTGTCCCAACATGACGCT
>CAUJKL010000191.1 GCA_963204995.1 Planctomycetota bacterium
TCTTTTTCGGCCAAAGATTCTTCCAATTGAAACCTTCACAGCCGAAAAAGACTCCCGACCCCTTCCGACTCTACGACCTGTCGCCCGTCGAACGCTTCGAGGCTGTGATTTTATTGGGTGGGATAGGCTTCCAGCCTGTCAGAAATACGGGGAAAATGACAGGCTGGAAGCCTATCCCACGATTTTTTCACAACCTCTTCGCGTTATAATTCGCGTCACCGGAAGCTACGGTACGAGGCGAACGCATCACTTCTCATCGCTCGCGCGACAAAGCAACAGGAGATGGACCTCATGTCTCGACTCGCTCTTCACTGGCAGATTCTCGGCGGGATGCTGCTGGGCGCGGGTATCGGGCTGACGCTGAATTTTACGGCGTCAGAACGGAATGCGGTCGTCAAGCAAGACGAACTGCCAAAAGGGATCACACAGGCGCAGCTCCACGACAGTGCCAATCTGATTACGATCGATCTCACGCAAGCCGATGGTACCGAGCGGAAGATTGTCGTCGATGGTACACGGCGAACACCGGGCTCAGTGGCGACTCTCGAAAAGCTGCATACGCAAGATGCTCAGAGCTATGACATCTTTCATCAGCACGGTCGATCCTGGTCGCGTTGGGTTGGCGACGGCGCACAGAAGTTAGGTGGGTTGTTCTTGCGCATGTTGCGCATGGTGGCCGTGCCATTGATCACGACGTCGTTGGTCACGGGCGTGATGGGGCTGGGGCACGCCGATCGACTCGGCAAGATGTTTGGGAGAACGCTGCTGTATTACATGGTGACCAGCCTGCTCGCCATTGCTACTGGATTGGCGATGGTCAACATCATTCGGCCAGGGTTGGGAGGCGAGAAAAACGAGCAAGCTCTCGAAGCCGTCATTGCATCGAGTAGCTTGGGCGAAGTCTTGTTTGAACAAGTCGAGACGATGATCCCAGCTAATCCTATCGGAGCGTTGGCCGAAGGGAACTTTCTGTCGATCATCTGTTTCTCGCTGGCGTTCTCGATCTTTGCGTTGATCGTGGGCGGCAAGACGGCGGAGATCGTGCGTGATTTCTTTGGTGCGGCGTTCGAAGTCATGATGGCAATGACGATGGCGGTCATCAAGCTCGCACCGTTCGGCGTGCTGTTCCTGATGCTCTACGTGACCGCGACTCAAGGTGTGGACGTCTTCAAGTCGCTCGGTTGGTATATGCTGACCGTCGTGTGTGCTCTGTCGTTTCACGCCATGATCACGCTGCCGATGATCGTCAAGTTTGTCGCGCATCGCGATCCGATGGAGTTTGCCAAGGCAATGAGTCCGGCGTTGCTGACGGCGTTCAGTTCGGCATCTAGCAACGGTACGTTGCCGTTAACCATGGCCAGCGTGGAAGAGCGGGCTGGTGTGAGCAACCGCGTGAGTTCGTTCGTCTTGCCGCTGGGAGCCACGATCAACATGGACGGCACGGCGCTTTACGAGGCCGTTGCCGTGCTGTTCATCGCGCAACTTTATCACGGACACAACTTGCCGATCAGCGAGCAATTGATCGTGGCCTTTACGGCTCTGCTGGCCAGTGTTGGTGCGGCGGGGATTCCGCACGCCGGCTTGGTCATGATGGTGATCATACTGCAAGCCGTAAAATTGCCGGTGGAAATGCAAGGCATCATCATCGCCGTCGACCGCGTGCTGGACATGTGCCGGACCAGCGTCAATGTCTGGAGCGACTCTTGCGGCTGTGCGGTGATCGCGCATTACGAAGCTTTGGGAAGCAGCGACGCGGAAGACATTCCCGATGCCGCCGACAACTTGGAGTAACCACCGTGGCAGACGCGAGTAGACGAATGGCTTGGAAGCTGCCAAAATAGTAAAGTCAACCGGACGGTAAAAAACTGCCGCCAAGCCACGTCGAGCGGATCTTGAAGATATGGACGCATCACAAAACCAAGTTATTGAGAAGCGGCACATCGCGACCGACCCTCAGATCTGCGGCGGCAAGCCGTGCGTTTCTGGTACACGCATTCGAGTATGGGATATCCATGTTTGGCATGACCTGCACGGCACGTCTCCCGAGGAAATCGTTTCCGAGTTTCCCCAGATAACCGTCGCAGATGTACATGCAGCACTAATGTTCTACCACGACAATCGTGAACTTCTTGAGCAGCAAGACCGCGAATCGCAAAGACACCTGGATGAATTGAGGACTCGATATCCGTCCAAGGTCACGGCTAAATCCAAGCGTGCGAGCGATGATTCGATTCCATCTTGACGAGAGCGTTCGCAACGCGATCGCCGTCGGGCTACGAAGTCACGGTGTAGACGTGACCACCACCGTCGAAGCTGGCTTGCTGGGTGCCACCGACGAAATGCAGATCTCGTACGGTATTCGCGAAGATCGTACCATCGTCACCCACGACGACGATTTCCTGGTTTTGGCGAGCAGCGGTGGCGACCATCCTGGCGTTTGCTACTGTCACCAGCAGAAGCACTCAGTCGGCAAACTGCTTCAAGTTTTGCTCGTGGTGAACGAATGCTGTACGCAAGAAGATATGCGATGCCACGTAGAATTCCTTTGAAATTGGCCGGGCGCGACCTCTCGGCGCAAAAAACATCATATCCCGCGCGAACTTCTGCGCGTATTCGACTCCCGACGCTTCGTTATCGATTGCGCCAGAATGACGGCATAAACAACACAAGAATCGCGAAGATCTCGATCCGCCCGATCATCATCAGCCAGACGAATAAGAACTTGGACAGCGAACTGAAGTGGCCATAGTTCTGCGTCGCACCGACCGTTCCCAGTCCGGGACCGATGTTGTTGAGAGTCGATGCGACCCCGCTGGCGCTGTCGATCAGCTTGTGTTCGATGTTGGTGCCCCAAGTTGCATCCGGTTCGACCGCGACCACAAAAATCCAACTGAAGATGAAGATCACCAGGATCAAACCGAAATAGACCAGGATGTTCTTGCGGAGGTCGGGATCGTCGACCGACTTTCCGCCTAAACGAAGCGGTCGCACGACGGTTGGGTGAAAGGCCTGTTCAATCTCCAGTCGCATGACCTTCAAGAACAGGACGTGGCGAATCACCTTGAGGCCACCTCCGGTGCTTCCCGCACACCCGCCGACGAACATCAACAAGAACAACACGCCGCGACCAAAGCTGCTCCATTGATCGAAATCGTGAGTCCCAAATCCGGTCGTCGTGATGATCGACACGACTTGGAACAAGCCATAGCGAAAGGCTTGGCTCACACCGCCAAAGTCGCCGTGACGCATTCCCGTGACCACGATCAGAACCGTGGTCCCGGCGATCACTCCTAGGTATGCTCGCCACTCGACATCTTCGAACAATCGCTTGAACTGGCCAATCGCAACGAAATACAGCAAGGTAAAATTAGTTCCCGCAATGATCATGAAGAGCGTGACGGTATACTCGATCGCCGGGCTGTCAAAGTGGCCAAGGCTCGCATTCCACGTACTGAACCCGCCCGTCGCCATCGTGCCGAACGCATGACACAGGGCGTCGAAGACACTCAGTCCCTGGAGAATCAAGATGATCGTGAGCACGAGATTCAAGATGCAGTAGATCGCGGCAAACGCCCAAGCCGTCTGCTGCATGCGCGCTTGCATGCCCTCCTTGCTAGGCCCCGGCATCTCGGCCCGCATCATGGCCTTGCCGGCAGAACCTTGACCGAGGATCGCGACGAACAGAACGATAATTCCCAGACCGCCCAGAAAGTGAGTGCTGCTTCGCCAGAACAACAAGCAATGTGGAATGAGCACCGGATCTTCCAAGTCAGAAATCACAGTCGCGCCTGTGGTGCTGAAGCCGGACTGCGACTCGAAGAGCGAATCGGCGATGCCCATCTTGATCCATCTCAGCCGATATCGATCACGCCGTCCGTCGACTGCGTTCTCTTCACCGGGAAAAATGATCGCCTCGTGCCAATCGGGATCGGAGCGGCGCAATTCGTCGAGCAACGCTACGGGGTCGAGGACGTTGGATGCCGCGAACAGATCGCTGGCATCGATCCCCTTTGCGCCGGCTGTATACAACGCCTGTATGGCTTCATGTTGCTGAGGCAATGGTCCTTTCGTATCCCAATGACGCCAGACATAACTCTCGGAATCATAAACTTGCCAAGTCGTGTCGTCCGCCGCCAGTCGCACGGAAGGGCCTCGATAGGTTCCTCGCAGCCAAAAGGGGAGCGCACCGAGAACCGTTGCTAGAATCCAACTCAGCCCAACAACCGCCATCGCCTCCTTGCGGTACAAGCGAGTTTCCGCGCCTCGTCCATAACGGATCAAGAGCCAACCCACCAAGAAGCTGATCAGCATGCTCGTCACGAGCGAAAAGAACCCGCCAACTTCGACAAACTCGACGATGTCCGCCTCGTTCCGATGCCCTAGCGCGGGGTGTGCCCACGGCAGGCTAAACACCATCATGCCGCCGATTAGCAGGGCAACGACACCGAGTAATTTACTAACAACGCGAAGGTTCATGATCGCTGCTTACCTGCCGTTGACCGTGAATTGCTTCATTGCGGCTTCTACTGAATCGTCGTCAATGAGGGCGACAACAACTTCGCCGGGCGCGAGTCGATCGTCGGCTCCGGGAACTCGTACGAATTCGTTTTGCATGACGGCCGCGATCAAACACGCCGGCGGCAACGGCACGTTCGCCAACACGTGTTCCGTCGCGAGCGCTCCTTCGAGTACTTCAATCTCGTAGACGCCGATGCTGCCGCCGGTCAACGACATGCGCGAGATGATGGGCCCGCTGTTCAAGAAGCCGAGGACTTGCTTGGCCATTACTTTGCGTGGACTGACCGCGAGATCGATTCCGAGCTTGCCAACGACGCCGGCGTAATCGGGGCGGCTGACAATGGCCATGACGTGCTTGGCACCCGTATCACTGGCCTCGACGCAGGCCATGATGTTGCTTTCGTCGTCGCCCGTGCAGGCGACAAAGTAATCTGCCGTGCCGACTCGTTCTTCTTCGAGGACGCGGCGGCGTGTTGCATCGGCTTGCACGACGGTCGTACGTTGCAAATGATTCGCAAGATAGTCACAACGGTCGCGGGATTCATCCATCAAGACCACTGAGTAATTCTCGTTCTCCAGAGTGCGCGCCAAGTGGAAACCGGTTTCGCCGCCCCCTGCAATCACCACGCCCTGCTTTGCGACTCGTTCTTTCTGGATCGACTCGTGAACGCTTTCGACGTCCTCGCGGCGGCCAATCAGTGTGATGCGATCGCCGATCTCGATCGCATCCATCGCTCCGGCAATCCAGGTCTTTTCGCCGCGACAGATGGAACCGACGCGAACTCGCTTCGGCAGTTTCAAGTCCTTGAGCGGTACACCCACAGACACCGTCTTCTCGCGGATGACAACCTCTTGAACTTCCAGTTCACCGCGCGCGAAGTTCTCGAGCACGACGGAGCCCGGATTGCGGATGCCGCGAGCGATCTCCATCGCGGAAAGATGCTCCAAGCTGAGCATGCGATCGATATTGAAATGGCGGTTGTAGTCGAAGGTGCTCAGGTCGCGGAAGACCGGAGCATAGACGCGGGCCAGCGCTCGACGAGCCCCCATCGCTTTCGCCATGCTCGCCGCCACGATATTCGCTTCATCGTCGCCGGTTACTGCCAGACAAACGTCCGATCCGAGTACGTCGGCTTGAAACAAGACACTCGATTGCGAAGCCGATCCGGTGATCACTCGCACATCGAGTTCGTTGTTAATCTGCCGAGTGCGAGCGGCACTGCGATCGACCACCGTCACACTGTGACCGTGATGGCACAACAGGTCGGCGATCGACGTCCCCACCGTACCGCCGCCCAGAATGACGATTCTCATTTCGCTTCGGTCTCAGCCGACGGGTCGTGACAACTCGTGGGCCGGATCGTTCCTCCTTTGGTGTTTAGCAACTCGTCGGCGATCAACAGGTCGTCCAGAACCTTCCCGCCAACGATCGTTTCGTCGATGATTCGCGACACGTCCGCGAGTTGGACGTTCCCGTACCAGATCCCCTGTGGATAGATCACCACGGTCGGCCCCAATTCGCATTGATCGAGACACCCGGAGCTGTTAGCGCGAACTAAGGGATTCAACCCGCGGCGTTTGACTTCGGTCTTGAATGCGTTGCGTAACTGTTCCGATCCGGTCGGATCACAACAACCGCGCGCGTTGTCAGGACTTCGTTGATTGCAGCAAATGAAGATGTGGTGCGTAAATGCGGGCATGGAGTTTGCTGATTTAATCGAGCAGCCAGAACCAGATCAGCTGCATTGGCGGAAGCTGGTGAACCCAACTGCTCAGATAAGGTAGACCTACACGATCCAAGAGATCGCCATCAGGACGGCAAAGATAATTGCCATGAAGCCACCGATCCATACTGCGGCGCGAAACGCGTTATTCAGAATCGGGCCCATCAGCTCGTGGCGAGTCGCTCCGTAAACCAGGCTCACGGAAACAATCAGCGGCAACGCATACCACAAGCGGTTCGTATCGGCGACGGAAGCTAAGAGTTCAATCATGCTATTACTTCGTGCGATGGCCCTCCGAGGCCGTCGATCCTGGAATCACAAGAACTCGACGGTCTCGGAGGACCGTCGTACGTAGAAGCCGTTTATGAATCGTCCTGGTCATCCGGTGGCGGCTTGTCGGATGGTTCTTCCGATGCGATCACCATCGGGCCCGCATAGGCATCGTAAATCGCCAACACGTTCAACAAGCCAGCAATCATCGTGTAGAGCGTGCCCAACTCGAAGAACGAGTGATACTTCAGATGCCACTGCGAAAGTTCGTCATCGGGAGATTCGTAGTTGACCACATTCCTGGGAGGAGCCATCCAACCGTCCAGCAAGGGCGCTTTCCCCTTCTTCACTCGTTGGCTCTGCACGATGGCAGGCAACGCCGGTGTGCCGACACCCAACTGACAGAAATACTGCCAGCGATGATCATCTTTGCCCCACGAAGCATAAACGACGTGGCCATCGCCCAGACTCAATCCGAAGAACCACGTCGCCAAGATGCAAACCATAAAGAGGATGCCCTTGGCGTAGCGACGTTGATAGATGTGCCCAGCACCAGGACAAATCCACGCCCACACCGCAGCGACGACGGGATTGCGTAGATCCACTTCGATCATCTCATCGCTAGCTGGCGTACCGTCTTCGGTCGGCATCGCCGATCCTCCAAACGCTGTCGAAATTCAAACCGCTTATTCTAGTCAAGTTGAAATCACAAGCTAGGTCACCTTTTCGACCTGCATACCGTACGTCAGCCTTTCCAGACTGACATGCATCAATTGATCACAGGGCTGTATTCGCCGGGATTCCCGGTATATTGCTGCCTGACTCCCGGTTCGCTTCGCTCCTTTGGTAATAACTCGCAAGATCCATGAGCCGCCGATTCTTCGTTGATTCGCCCATCATCGGCGAAACCGCCGTATTAACGGGGCAAGAAGCCCAACACCTGAGCAAGGTGATGCGAGCCAAGGTCGGCGACGAGTTGATCTTGTTCGACGGGAGCGGTGCAGAGTTCGCAGCTCGCGTCGAGAATATCGGGCGATCCGCAGTCGACATGTCAATCGGAGAACGATGCGAAGTCGATCGCGAGCTTCATTTTCGGCTGGTCATTGGAGTCTCACTTCCTAAAGGCGATCGCCAACGCTGGCTGGTCGAAAAGCTTGTCGAACTCGGAGTGACCGAGACGGTGCCGCTCGTCACAGCCCGCAGCGTCGCTCAGCCTAACGGCAACGCCTTAGAGCGATTGCGCCGCGCCGTCATTGAAGCGTCCAAGCAGTGCGGCCGCAACCGATTGATGGCGATCCGCGAGGCAAGCACGTTCGAGGCATTCTTAACGTCTGCTGCCGATTCAGACAGGCGGCTGATTGCACATCCACCCAACTCGCACGAAGTGGCTGCCACGTGGAAGTCACCGAGCAGCCATGTCGTTGTCGCAGTCGGGCCGGAGGGCGGCTTTACGGACGAGGAGGTTGCCCAAGCCGAAACGCGGCGATGGAACAAAGTGTCACTCGGATCGCGCGTGTTGCGTACGGAAACTGCCGCCGTCGCAATCGCTGCGGCAATTGTCATCGCGTGATATCGACCGTCACAAGACAGGCGAATCAGAGATGCAGGCCATGAAGCTACGGACACCAATCCAAGGCTGGCCGCAAACTATGGTACAACCCGACACGGTACTCTCGTTTGTGCTCGATTCATTGGCGAGGCAATGTTAGCTGTCAGTTCGTTGACGAGGCAGGAAATCGAAAGTGCGACGCCATATCGCAACAAACCAACTGCCAGCCGCGCCTTGAGACTTAGGTTCGAGGGCGAAGTGGAATCCGATGTCACTTCGTAACCGATCGCTCGCAGTGAAATACCGGCCACGCCGGAAAACCCAGCAAGCTGGGTTGCAGGTAGCCTCCGACAAACATGGCAACGCTCCGAGGCTGTGATTTTATTGGGTGGGATAGGCTTCCAGCCTGTCAGAAATACGGGGAAAATGACAGGCTGGAAGCCTATCCCACGATTTTTTCACAACCTCTCCCCGTGCCGAATCCGCGATCTATTCCTGCCTCTTGCGCAGCTCTTTTTGATCGAGCATGGTCTCTTCACGGACGATTGTTTCGATAGCCGATTGTCGCGTTTCATCCGGTACAGGTTTAACGGCATCGCTCAGCGCCTGCGCCGTGCTGCCACCCTCGCGGATTTTTGCCTGCTTGTCTTGTTCCTTTCGCTTGGCTTGCGACATCCGTGCATTCAATACCGAGCGGAAATTAAACGGCGTCGCCTGACGCTCCGCCAGCGGTCGCAAGTATCGAACGACTTCGCTTGCGGTCTGCAACCGATTCTCCGGACGCTTCGTCATCAACTTGGCAACGATCGCGGCAACTTGTCGCGGCACGTCCGGTCGCAATTCTTGAACCGGAGTCGCCCGCTTCTTCAGATGAGCTTTCAGCTTCTGCGCCGATGTTTCAAATGGGAACGGCACCTTTCCAGTCAAGGCAAAGTAAAACGTGCAACCAAGGCTATAGATGTCCGCACGCGCATCGACTTGATAGCTATTGAGATATTGCTCGGGCGAAATGTAATCGGCCGTGCCGAGTCGATTCTGGCCGAAGATCATCGCCATCGAGAACTCTTCGTCGTTCTCGTCAATCATCGCCAAACCAAAATCCAGAATCTTCACAGATCCGTCTGCACAGATCAGGATGTTTTCCGGTTTGACATCGCGATGGACAAGCCCTTGCTCGTGAGCGTACGCCAGACCTTCGGCCGTCTGCATGATGATGTCACACGCGTGGCCGATGTCGAGCGTCTTTTTCATGAGCAAGAACTCGAACAAGTTCACGCCCCGGACTAACTCCATCACCATGTACGAGACCGGTCCGTAACGATCTTCGGCTTCGCCTAGTTTGTGGCTGCGAGCGATGTTGGGATGATTCAGCTTCATGCCGGCTTGTGCTTCGAGCCGGAATCGGGCGAGCGTACCAGCTTCGTGCCTCGCATCCTCGGGCAGGACCTTCAAGGCAACTCGCCAATGTGTCTCCATGTCCTCGGCGATATACACCCAGCCCATGCCGCCACGCCCCAGCACTTCGATGATCTTATAGCCATCGATCACCAAGCCTCGAAACGAACCTTCCAACAAGCGATCGGCTTGGTAACGCGTGAGATACCCGTCTTCTACAAGTATGTCCGCAATCTCTTGCTGACCGGGATCATTCAATTGCGCGACGGTTAGCGCAGCATCCTGGAGATCTGCTTGCGGAAGCAGATCGCTCTTCTTGAGAAGCGTTAGGAATTCGCTAGTCGACTTGGAGACTTGCATGAGCGACTCGCCGACACTTCGTGTGGGGACGATCATCAGGACACGACTCAAGCGATCAGGAACCTAACCGCCGTCGACTCATTCTATCACGTCCCGATACCGACTTGCACCCACAATTTCGAAGATTATGTCGCTCGGACGGGAATGCTCGCCCCCGCTCATAAGGCGATCCAGCAGACTTGCCGGGATCAAGACGGTTGTATCAAGAGCTGTTCTCGCCTTCCGCAAATTCAAAAACGAGCCGTCACATGGGGCAGGTACGTGACGGCTCGCCGCAACTCCGCAAGGGTGCCACTCAGGTCGCACATCGACCCGTATAGGTATAAACGACGGCGCGTTACGCGAGATTCTTTGACCGGGAGCTGGCAACTCGTGTCAAAGAAAAGACTTCTACATCGACTCCGGGCGAAAAATGAGCGAATTCGGGCGGTTTCGCGGCACCAGGCAGGCCGGCGGCGGCCATCAATTCGTCATGGACTTCGAGAACGTCCGCGTCAAAGGCTGGATAAGGGACGTGATGAACTTGTCCCGAGTAGAGCTTGCCGGCTCGTTCGACGAACAGCAGATAGCGTTCCAAGAAGAAGTGCTGGAGCGTCCCCGGCTCGGACGGCCCCACTTCGCTTCCGACACGATATCGCACCGAGTGCCTTGGCCCGTTACCTGGGCGACGCGTTTCGTACTCAGTCATGCCGTTCGCTCGGCTGATACTTGCCTGGCCGTAATGATAGGGCAATCCCCAACCGGCCCTCGCGCCAAAGACCGCCAGACGCGAGTTCGCTTCAAGCGAAAAGAAATAGATCCCCGGCTGACCATTGCAGATAACATACGTTCGCAAGTTAGTCTCAAGGAAGCTCATCGAGCATGATTTCGGCCACCACCACGGGCGGACACCTTCCATCTCAAAAGGGACAATGCCTACGTAGGCATTGTCTTCGTAGAGGTCCAACTCCAGTTCAGCCGGAACCAATTGACGAAGCGTCTCCACCGCAACCGGCCAGTGCATAAACAGGAGCGATCGCCAGTGCTGATACCCGGCGATTGGCCGCGTGGGCCGACGAGATGGTGCGACGCGGTCAACTATCGCGCACTTCGCGTTGTTCATGTCGTTGTGCGAACTCCCTGAGAAATGTTAGCGTTTTCCGAAACTGCCGAACATCACGTCCAGGGTGTAACCGCCAAGAACGGTCGCACTTAACGGCCCCGAGGCACGGCCTCCGATTTGAGCCACGCGTAGATACTCGCCGCAATCTGCCGGTATCCTTGTTCGTTGGGATGCACGCCGTTGTTGACGGGGTAGCCATCCACGGGATCAAGATTCAGTTCAGTCGGCACGACGAAGAGTCGTTCCGCTTCGCGATCGCCAAAGTGTTCGAGTTGCCGCTGGACAAGTCGATGTTGGATTCGCTTCCAGCCCCAACGAGTATAACGATCCTGATAGTTCGCCTCGAAGGCTTCCTGACGTGAGTTGGGTGGAGTTGTCAGGCAAATTGCCAGCTTCGCCTCGGGAGCGGCTTGAGAAAACGCCGCCAGCAATGTGTCAGCGCTCTTGAAGACGTCATCGATTCTCGCGTCGATCGCTTTCGGATCGTCTGGATTCGCACCAAAACAGTCGTTGATTCCAAGGAGAAACGTGACGACATCAGGCGGATCGCCACCACACTCCTCGGCGAAATACCGTGACACATCGAGCGCCGGCTTTCCATCGTCTCCCAGATAAACGAAGGGGCTACTTCGTTTGCGATACGTTCCGTCGGGGTTGGGCTCGTAGTGACTGACAAACCGTTGCCACGTCCATCCGCCGTAGCCTTCGTGTGCGACTCCCTCGGCAGCACTACTGGGTTTGTGAGTTCCCAGTAGCGTTAGCTTCGGATTCCCTGGCCGGGCCATTAACCGGAACAACTCGTTCGGATAAGCACTCGCATGGGTAAGACTATCGCCGACGACCAACAGGCGGAGTCCTTGTCCGTTGCCAGCTTCGGGAGCAGCAATTCGAAAGATCGATTTTGCCGTGTCGACAACTTTCCCCTCCGCATCGGCCACTCGCACAGTAACCGCATGATCCCCGCGAGACACGGCTTCCGGTGTGACCGTCCAGCGCGTCCCATCCTGAGTGCCAACATCGCAAATGACCTCATAGCGATATGTGTCCGGCGACTGGGTGAGCACGATGTTGTCGAAATACATCGCCGATTCGACATTGGGAACGGCATAGATGACCGGAGGCAGAGTCAGCTGGAGCTCTTCCGCAACGCCCAATGTCGCGGTAAGCCAGCAGAGACACGTGATCCAGGCACCACCGAAACGATTCAACAATCTGCTGTTGTTCACGGGTTCGATCCCTCGCTTACGATCGGTCGCTCTTCACCTTTGCCATTCCGCAAGAACGGTTCTCGCTCCTGTTCGCCGTGGGCATCCTTGATCTCGCGAATCCAGATGTTGCGGAAACGGACGGGGTTACCATGATCTTGTAATCGAATCGGCAGGCGGTCGGCGTGCTTCTTGTACTGCGGGGGACGAGTAAACGGAGTGTCGCCCTTGAGCGCGAAGTGATTCAGAATCAACGCACCGTTGTGCAACGCCGTGATAAAGGCCGGAGACTCTAAGGAACCATCTTCGTTGAATCGCGGAGCCGTCCAGATGATGTCGTACACGTTCCACTCGCCCGGCGGACGCGTCGCGTTGACTTGCGGCGGAGTCTGCTTGTAAATCGCGCCGGCTTGTCCATCGAAGTAAGTTTCATTGTCGTACGAATCGAGCACTTGAATCTCGTAGTTGTTCATCAGAAAGATCCCGCTGTTTCCGCGTCCCTGGCCGCTGCCCTTGGCGGGCACCGGCGCGGACCATTCGATGTGCAATTGGCAATCGCCGAACGACTCCTTGGTGCGGGCGTCGCCTTTACCGCTAACCATCACGCCATCTTCGACTTTCCAATTATCCGCGTTCTCCCAAGACGATAAATCGGTTCCATCGAACAACACAGTCGCATCCGACGGCACTCCGTTTTCGCCGATCGTAATGATCGCCGGTGGCTCCCATTTGATTCCATTCAGATACTCGTCGGCGACACTGAGTGACGGACTGATGATGGCAAGTGCAACGGACCAACAGGCAAGCTCAACTTTAGATTTCATCGTGCAAGCTCCTCAACGGGTGGGCAACAGTAGGCAGGAACCGACTAGTTTAACCTCCCCGTAACGAGCATGCGCCTACTGGACAAGAAAAAGAAAGTCGCCCGCGACCGACAGAGTTCGAACTCTCCGTCAATTGCAGGCGACTGCTGCGGGACTTTCACGGCGCTATGCGACAAGCGTCTTAGAATCGGCCGTACGGCGAGCAGCCCGTCTGACCCTGGTAAGGGTACGCTCCGTAAGGCAATGGGCGAGTTTGTGTGTAATTTCCGTAGGGAGCACTGCGGTAGTACTGGTTGTAGCGAGGCGAGTAGGCTCGCGTTGCATGAGCCGTGTCGTGCTCCACGGCGTCGTGGTACGCCGAGTGATCGAGATTGTTGTGCAATTGGACGTGCTGTCGGCCAGTCAGTGGCTGATGGTGAGCCGCTTGATGAACGGCTTCGCGTTCGATCGCGCGATACCGTAAATCAGCATGGTGCTCGGCGTGCGCGTGCTGAGCGGCGTGCCGGTACGAGTTATTCGTGCCGAAGGCGAATCGCAACAGTTCAGTCAAATCCGATGCTTGAGTCGCGCCGGTGCAGGTAGCCAAAACGGCGACAGTGACAAAGCTTAAAGCGATACGTTTCATGGTCGTCTCCTTCGGGGGTTGAGAACTCGTCAGCAATTGGTCCGGCTGATTTACCGTCCAACTTTAACGAAAGTTCTCAATCGCAGACCCCGTGCCAAGATTCCAGGAATGCGTCGCAGGTCTTGTCTTAACAACAGGTTAGAGCGATCTCACAACAAATGGACGCATCTACCGCAAGTCAATCCTGCCATCCGACTGACGACACGGTGACGCGTACAGAGATCCGGCGGGCGATGCAAGAACGGGCGACCAAACACGGCAACAAGGCTCGTATCGGAAACGGCTCGGCACAATCCATCAGCACATGCCGGTGGAGTGAACATTCTCGGTCGCGGTCGACTTCGACTACTGCTTGTAAATCTTGTGCTGTGGTCGGCCCGATAGAATCTGCTCTTTACCCCAGTTGGTGACGGCACGAAAGGCGTCGCTGCGGATAAAGTCGGTGAAGGCCTGCTCTTCGGACCATTCGCTCGTGATCAGATACGAAGCGTTGTCGCTGACATCTTTCCAGAGGGTCGAAGTGACGTGACCATCGGCAGCCTTCAACGCGTCGATGACCCCAGCGAACTTGTCCTCGAAATCTTGTTGCTTCCCTTCGATCACGTGATAGTTCATGCCGACAGTTATCATGGTCGTATCGCCTCCAGGAGGATTCCAAAGTGTGATGAGAGCTAGGTTTGACAATGATAGTGCATGGCGGATGAGTCCGAAACCGTGCCGAGCTATCACGAGGCAAGAAGCAGTGACCGCTTACCAGAAGGTCACGAATACCAGCCAGGCCGAACCGGCTAAGCATAAAGTGGCCCAGGGGATCGGGTTCAGCCACACGGGAACGCGTTCTGCGAAGGGGTGCTCACGCAGCGCCGGCAACTCTTCACGACTTCGCAACAGCCAGCCGCTGTCCTTGGTCTTGGCCAGTTGGTCTTGAGACTGCCGACCAAGCAACAGCGTCGTTAACGCAATGGCACCGCCCGTGAATAGTACCGACCAACCGAACGAAGTCCACCGGCTCGTAAACCAAACTGGTAACCATTCGTCTCCATAGAACTGTCGGTCGATGAAGGCCACGATCCCGTAGCTCGCGCCGACCGCTAAGCCGATCAATCCACTACGCCGATGTGCGGGCGTGAGTACACCGGCCAGATACGTGATTAACAAGGGCGTCGCAAAAACGGAGATCAATGTCGTAAAGGCTTGGATCATGTTCTGCTGATTCGCGATGAACGGCAGATAAAGAAAACCCAGCGTCAACACTCCGACCGTCGCGAAACGACCGACAATTACGTAGTGATGGTCGTCTCGATCGCGCACGAGGAACCGGGCGTAGATGTCACGGGTAAAAATCGCCGACAACGCCGAACCCATGGAATCGAACGTACTGACGATCGCCGCCACCATTCCCGCAACAATAATCCCTTTCAAGCCTGGACCTAAGAATGCGTCTGCCAACAGCGGATAGACCGTGTCAGCTGCGGCGTCGGGAATTGTTTGAAAGTCTGGTAGCGCACGAGCAAAGATGCCGAGCGATGCGGACACGATCATGATCGGCAAGCTCAAGGTGACGCCAAACAGAGCGGCCATCTTCATGTCCCACAGCGAGCGTGATCCCATCAGCCGCATCGTCTGCGTATGATTCACCGTCCAGTATCCGCTGCCGATGATCGTCCACGCGACGACGACCATCCACGGCGGAGTCGTCCCATGGTCACCCCAATAACGCCCGATATGCACCATGTCGGATCGCCCCGTCCGATCAAGTTCTGCCAGCATGCCACTCCAGCCGCCAACCGCTTGCCAGATAGTGACGAAGATCACCACGGCCGCAATCATCATCACGATGCCCTGCGCGACATCGGTCCACACGACGCTGCGCAAGCCGCCGTAAGCCGTATAGAAACCAGCCAGGATAACCAGGACAACGATCAACCCCCATGCTTGCGAAGCGTTCATGCCAACCATTTCGGTCAGCACCAAGTGCGAGGACCAGAGAATCAGCCCCAACATGCTGCTGCGGTACTGGAGCTGGATCAACGCACTCAACACGCGCGTCGACGGACCAAAGCGGGCTTCGAGATACTCCGCGTTCGTAAAGAACCCGCCTCGATAGATCGTGGGAACGACGAAGAACGCAGCCAGAATTCCACCCACAACGCTTCCCACGGCATACACCGAAATGATGTGGAGGCCTTCCTTAAACGTGCTGCCTGTCACGCTCACCAGATCGGCATTGTCTACGTTCGTCGCAAACATCGACAAGCCGACAGCCCACCACGGCAGCGAGCGTCCTCCAAGAAACCAATCGCTACTCGTTTCGGTCCCGCGCGCCAAATAGATGCCGTACACAATGATGGAGCCATTGAGTACGAGGACGATTAGCCAGTCGAGGTAAGTCATTGAGAGGGAGGAGGGAGGAGGGATGAATGGAGAATGGAGAATGGAGAATGGAGAATGGAGAATGGAGAATGGAGAATGGAGAATGGAGAATGGAGAATGGAGAATGGAGAATGGCGGCGGATGGCGAGAGGCATTTTTCACCCTTCACTCTTCTTCCTTCTCCATTCACCCTTCACCTGCCGCCACGGGATTGGCATCGTTGGTGGCGTGCGATGAAAGTCTCGTCGCTGGTCCTTGGGGCGGTCTTTGAACCAAGTAACAAAGCGGACCAACTGCTTGACGGCTTCTTCGTAAACGCGACGCCCCTTCTCCTCGGTAGCCAATTCCGCATCGCCAAGTACACCGGTTTCGCTATAGCTGCTCGTCCAGGAAACGACGGTCGCTGGGCCCTGTCCGAACAAGTCAACCCATTGAAAGGGACTGTCATCTTCGTTGTAGCTGACTACGCCGCTCTTGATCTTGTCTTTACGCACATTGTCGCCATCGAGGTGCATGTAGAGCGACGTTTCCAACTCGCAAGCATGCGAACACCCGCCGGGGAATTTACTCTCCCGCCAACTCGGCAAAAACTCCTTGTCCACGGTCAACAGATTCCACCACGCCAGGCACACGCACTCCGCATCTGTCTCCAGGTTGGTTCGGCGTGCCACGAGATCCAGGTTCGGCATGTTCGAGCCGTGTCCGTTGAACAGCACGATCTTCTTGAAGCCGTGATAGGCCAGCGACCGTGTGATATCGAGCACATGTTCCTGGAAGGTGCGATAGTCGCTGTTGATCGTGCCCGGGAAATCCATCACGTGCCCGGTGTATCCATAGGCCACGATTGGCAACACCAGCATCTTATCGGGAACCTGCTCGCCCGCGCCGCGTGCAATTCCGAGCGGACAGACGAGGTCGACGTCCAACGGCAAGTGCGGCCCATGCTGCTCGACCGCACCGCAGGGAACGAAACAAACCTTCCCGATGTCGATGGCATCATTAATCTCGGGCCAAGTCAATTTTTCATAGCGATACTCGGTCGCGGCACGGCTCGTCATGGCGATCTACTCCCAGGTGAGACTGAAGAAGCCATGATCTTAGGTTCGCCAACCGGACAACGCAATCAAGTGCAACCCGTGCTAAAGCGCGAGCCAAAAACCGGCCGCGCCGGGAAACCCAGCAATCGGGGCTGAGAGTCGCCACCTACAAAATGGAAACGCTCCCGGCTAAGTCGTCAGTTCGAGCGTGCCCCACAAACTTGGATCCTCGACGAAAGGAAACTCGGGACCGACGGTGAACGTCTGCCAGCCTAATTCTCGATCAACCACGGCATAGGTGAAACCGAGTCGCGGGTTGTCTTTCGGATTGAAACCGGTGAGCGCCTTTGCCGGGATCATGGCTTCCAGTGTGTAGCCATCGGGGCGCACCGAACTGCGGACGCCAAACAATTCCCCTTCGACTGGCTTCGGGCTTTCCTTAGCACGATTGATAGGGAACAGGGCCGCGATCGGTTCGTCCAGTCGATGGCCGCCACCCGAAGGTAAAAACTGAAATCGATGGCAGAAACGATTCGCTCGATGCACGTTGTGGGCGTCGCGCGTATCGATCCAGATCTGCAACCCGTCGCTATCTTCCATCCGAGTCGGGCGGCACCAAGGCGCTTGCTGCTTGCCGCTGACTTGCACGACGAACAACAGCCCCTCCTCGCTCCAGGCCACTCGCAAATCCGCGAACTGTTTTTTTCCTTCCAACTCGCTGAAGCTGGGCAAGATGTATTTGTCGCTCAGCTTGATACTGCGATCCGACCACACGGTCTTGCGGTGGCAGCACGGAGCGGAAAACCTGAACAGGAACGTAGGTGCGAGCAGTGCATCGGACATGCCGTTGTTCTAGCGAAGTCGCTGTGAGCGGACAAGCGGCGTGGCCCAATTCGTCCGCCGCCGGCACGCAGTGGCTGGGACTGAGTCTGCGAAGCCCCGGCCTCGCACGAAGTAAAACAGCCTCGACTTTCGGGAATTGGAAGCAGCCGTGGCGTCGAAGACTCCGCCACAGCCACCCATGATACCGCCGTTAGCTTATGATTGATGCAATCATCGAGTTCACTTCCGCCGGGAGGATAATATGCAATTCGCAATGACAATTTGTAGCCTGCTAGCCGCTTCTGCGGTCATCGCGGCCGATGCGCCGCAAGCTCGCGACGAGCGTCTTACTGTTGAACTGTTCGCCGAGAACCCCGATATCATGACGCCCACGGGCTTGGCCGTCGCCAGCGATGGCCGAGTCTTCGTGGCCGAAAGCCACACGCACTTTCGGCCCGATGATTATGACGGACCAGCAGCGGATCGAATCTTGATCTTCGAGGACTCCGACGGCGACGGCCGCGCGGACAAGCGAACGATTTTCCATGAGGGCTTTACGCACGTCATGGACATCGAGTTCCATCATGACGGTTCGCTGTACGTCGCCACGCGTCGCGACATCCACCGCATGCGTGATACCGACGGCGATGACAAGGCAGACGAAGTGACACGCATCGTCTGGCTCGACACGAAAGGAGACTATCCACACAACGGACTCTCTGGTTTGGCGTTTGATTTCGACGGCGGTGTGAATTTTGGGCTCGGCGAGAATTTGGGGGCCGACTACACGTTGCAGGGAACCGACGGCACCAGCTTCCGTGGCGGCGGAGAAGGAGGCAGCACCTATCACGTATGGCCCGATGGAAAGCGGTTGCGCCGCGTCTCGACCGGTTGGTGGAATCCGTATGGAATGTGTACCGACGCTTTCGGGCGCGTGTTTGGAACCGACAACGATCCCGGCGCATCGCCGCCTTGCCGCTTGATCCAAGTCATCGAAGGAGGGAACTACGGTTACGAGTATCGTTACGGTCGTACGGGCTTGCATCCGTTGATTTGTTGGAACGGCGAAATTCCGGGAACGCTGCCGATGATCTCCGGAACCGGCGAAGCGCCGTGTGCGATCGTAGCGTACGAGTCCAACATTTTCCCCAAAGAGTATCTCGGCAATCTGTTTGTGCCCTGCTGGGCCGATCATCGCGTCGAACGCTACACGATCACGCAACGAGCCGACAAAGGACTCGTCGATGCCGAGCGCGACTTCTTGGTCGAAGGCCCCGACGACTTTCGGCCTGTCGGCGTCGACGTCGCTCCCGATGGGACGGTTTATATCAGTGATTGGGTGTCGAGCAGCTATTCGCTTCACAAGCAAGGAAGGATTTGGCGGATTCGACCGACGGATCAATGGTTCGCTGACGAAGCCAGGAAGCGAGTCGCCAACGAGGAAGTTCGCTTCTTGAGTCGAAAGAAGAAGAAGAGGGATCGACTCGGTCGATTCGAAGTTCGTGAAGACTACCCTTTCTTTCGCGGCAGTTACGTCCGCACGGAAGAGGGAATGTTGGAGACGAATCTATCTGGTACAGGATCCGCCTCGGACCCACTTGCTCGACTGCAACGTCGCCTGACGTACGAATCGACAAAGCAACTTAGTGACAGCAGCATGAACGCCATGCGTGTGCTGGCAGCAAGGCTGGAAGGCGCGACTGGCGAGGATTCAATCTCATTACACACCCAACAGCTGCTCCGAGGTGTTTCACCGGGCATCGAGAAGCTGTCGGGAATAATCGTGCGAAACGAGGACCCGGTGCTGACGCACGCGGCAATTCAACTTCTCTCTCGCGGACTCCTAAAGACCCACGCGTCCTTGGCAAACACCGAGCATGGCTTAGGGATCTTGCTCGCCGCACGTCGAAATGAAACGGTGGGTGCGTACTTTGCCGCCGAACAGTTGGATCAGTTCTTGATGGCCGACGATCCCGACACTCGTTTCGTCGCTGTCAAATGGATCGCCGATGACAAGCTGGTTGATTACCGACCCGATCTGGAACAAATGCTGAATTCAAGTGACCTCGATTATCGGCTGTTCCGTGCAGTTGCGGCGGCGATCGATCAACTGGATGACAAAGAGCCATCCGACCAACCCTCCGTAAGATTGCTTCTTGCCAAGATCAAAGATGCGGACGCCCCCAACGCCATTCGCAGCTTGTGCCTGCGCATGATCCCTCCTGATGCGAAAGGGCTCCGGTTGGACGACTTGAGCGAATTGACTTCACACGCCGATCCAACGCTTCGCCTTGAGGCTGTGCGCACGTTAGCGAATCATCCTGATGCCGGACGCGTCGAGACGTTAGTCAAACTTGCAACAGACAACAATGAGCCGGAAACAGTGCGTGCGGCCGCGATCACGGGACTTGCCACGACAGCCGACGCGCATGTCGAGTTATTGCTGAAACTGGCCAGCGGCGACCAAGCTGACTTGCGCGACGAGGCATTGCGATCGCTGGTCGGCTTGCAACTTGCAATGGGCCAGAAAGAAATGCTTGCGGATCTGAAACACTCGCATCCGTCCACGAGCGATGCGGTCGATCGAATCTTGCAGCAGTCGTTGAGCCCACGGCCTAATAGCGAACAGACCGAAACGTGGAAGCAGTTGCTGACGCCCGTTGGCGACGCGGCTGCCGGTCAGCGAATTTTCTTTGGTGTCAAGGTCGGCACTTGCTCGAAATGCCACACCATCGATGGTCGCGGCAGTGCCGTCGGGCCAGACTTGTCGAAGATCCGCGAGCGAGTTGCGTCGGAAGGCGTCGAGTGGCTGTTGGAAACGATCCTGCAACCCAGCAAACAGATGGCTCCTCAATACACACCCTGGCAAATCGTCACGACCGATGGCAAGACGCTGGTCGGACTCCCGCGACGCAAAGGCGGCAATCAAGAAGCCTATCTCGGCATCGACGGAAGAGAGTTCACGGTCAAGAAGACCGACATCGAGTTTCACCGCGAGATGCCCACGTCGATCATGCCCGAGGGACTGCTCCAAAGTTTGACGATCCAGGAACTAAACGACCTGTTGGCCTATATCGTCGGCGGCGAGCAATAATGTTGCTTCCGGAGGTGGCGTGGCGTTGTCCTTAACGCCGGTGTGCCACTGGCTCTGCCAGTGTGGAGCGAGATGCAGTGGCACACAGACCGGACTCCGTCGTTACGCTTACTGAATCGTCTGTCCGCGCAACGGAGCACTGACGCGTGGCACGGTCACGTCACCCTGCAACCTTGGCACGATCGCCGCAGGCACACCTTGATCCGGGTCGACCGCGTCGACCACGACTTGTCCGTCGGTCACATCGACAAAGAACTCGTCGCCGGTCAATGGATTGATGGTCGATTCGGCGGGTGCGTTGCCATTGGCAATGTGCAGCGCTAAAGCCCATGCCTCGCATCGCGCCCGATCCAGTGCGATCACGCGACTTCCTTGCTGCAACTGTAACAACAGCAACTGATCGGCAATGAACGGATAGGTATCGCGCCCGCGTAGCAACTCGAGGTTGTTTTCAATCTGTCGAAAGATGGCACCGCGCTCGTAGTGCGGTTTCTGACAGGCACCAATCACGTCACGCATCGTCTGCAAGTAAAACAACTCGTCTTGATCGATATTGTTGGCAACCGCCTCCGCCAACTTGTCGATGCCGATCTCGTCGCGGTATTCACGAACCTCGTCGTAAGTGAACAACGACAAGAGGTAACCGCCACGAACCAATTCATAAGTGTGCAACCCTTGAGCGCGATCGCCGATCCAAGCGTTGGCATCCGCCGGCCATCGTTCCAATTGCTGGTCAAGCAGCATCTTTAATTGACGCAGAACCGAGGGTGTCGTCGCCGGGTGCTGAGCGATACCTTCCAGAACTTGCAGTGCCTCGCCCCGCCGCATGGCCCCTGCCCCACGCGATACGATGCTCTTTTCGCTGGCCAGCACTTCACTCGCGCGGAGCATCAATCGCAACGGCTCGACGGCTGACTCGGGGTTACCTGCCGCCAGCAGCCCCGCGGCGTGAAGACCTTCGAGCCGGTGACCAATCTCGATAGCATCGAGGTAGGTCGTGTCGGCGGACAAGCCCAGCGAATGATCGACTGGCAGCTGAAAGTCCACTTCCGAAACTAGTTGCTCGTACTGTTCGCGCTTCGATTGATAACGCTGTGTCAACGCGGCAACGACGTGCAGCGTCGCCGGTGTAAACTCGAATCCTTCCGCCGGCCAGACCTTGTCGAGATGCTCGCGACCCGAGTCACGAAAGTTAGGTGGAAAGATCGCGTCCAATCGCGAGAACGCCGTCGTATCGTTGGGCGTTGCCAGCAGCTGCAGCGGGGTTGCTTGCTCGGCAATCAGCCGCGCGAGCTCCGCTTGCAACTCGGCGTTGTGTGTCGTCGTCAAACCCGGCAGAGTCGCATAGAGAGCGACATCTGCCGGTGTTTTGATCGGCGGTTCCTTTTGTTTGCATGCCGAGCAACACGACACAAGCAGCATCAAGCACAAGAGATTCCAAAAAGTTCGCAACGCACCGGTTCCTTTCCAAGGAGCCGCTCATGCTACCGCTGATGCGTGCTCCCAGGAAAGGTCAACTCGGCATGTTTAGTCCTGAGCCCAGAAATCCAACACGCGAGGAGCATCAAGAATTGGCTTTAAGACCTCGACGAATGCTGTATGGTCGGGGTGCGGCAAGTAAGTCGCGCGCCCTTCTTCCGAATCAAACGTCACCATAAAACAGTGCGTAAAACCATCCGCATGCTTTTCGGGACTGTTATTGATTCCCCATTCAAACGCTTTGATCGTGTCGATCTTGGAGGGCAGTGCCGCAAACGCCTCTTCCACTGTGGTCACGTCTTCCGGAGCGGCGTCGGCCTTAAAGCGGAAGAAGACGGCGTGCTTGAGTTCCTTTTCGAGTGGTGCGTCGCTGGGCGTTCCCCAATAATCGACCACGAACACGCTCTTCATGTGTGGTCGCAACACGTTGCCAAACGCCTTGTGAGCGTCGTGTGGGAGATAGGCCGCTCGTCCCGCCTCATCCTTGAAGGTGAGCAAGAAACAGTGTGTGAAGCCGTCGTTCAGTCCTTCGGGGCTGTTGTTCGTTCCCCAAGCAAAGTCCGTGATCTCTTCGATCTTGGATGGCAACTTGCGAAACGCCTCGACAACGCCCTGGATGTCTTCTTCGGTAGACTCTTCTTTGAACGAGAAGAAAACCGCGTGACGGAGCACCTTACCTTCGGGTGCCGGTGCGAATTCTGGCTCTGGATTCGCAGGTGCTGGCTCGTCAATCGCTGTTGCAGCCTCCGTTGTGTTACTCGTCGTGTCGGTGAGAGCAGTCGATGGCTTGGTGCATGCGGTGCTTAAGCCAACGAAAAGCGAACAAAGTAACAGGTGCCTCAAACGACCTGTCGGGCGAGAATTCATCTGAATTGAACGTGGTGGTGTCATCTCTGAAATTGCTCCGTGTAACAAGAGTGTTCGATTGAGGAGGGTCATTCTTCAGCGACGCTGCGAACGACACGAAACCAAGGCTGGCGTTTGGCTCGGTTACTCAGTCGCCAACGGCCAGTGGTGGAATACGTCCAGTGATTGTAGCGGAGATCAAACACTCGGTCTAAGGACGGCGGAATTACGGCCCGAGGGAATTACTGGATCAAGTACAAAAAACGCTGCGACTGGCCGCGAATTGACGGAGCGGATTGGCGCTCAGCCACCGGTGTTGCCGCGACTAGCAGCTACCACAAGGGCCATGCCCCCGAGTGACGCGCGTTAGACAGTAAGTTGGCGTTGCGGAGTTTGCCATCGGTCAGCCGAATCGCTTGCCGCGACCAATCACATTGTGCTGTTCGTTGGAAAAGATCCGGAGTGGTGTGATCTGCGCTCGCGTCCGATCATCGATCCGATGACAGCGGACGCTTCCGACGGGTTCCTGCTCGACAGCATCATGCTCTTGAAGATCGCATTCGCAGGCAACTCGGCAGCCGATTTCCAAACCCAAAAGTCCGCGCCGCCGAGCAATACTTCGGCCGCTACAAAAACTACGCGGGGACGGCGATTCGTTATCGCGCGACGTTTCGTGAGAAGATTTCACCTCGCGTCGAGTGACTCGTTTAACGGCAAGCCGCAGGCGACAACGTTCACTCGCATCTCCGTCGCGTGCGGCTTGCCGTTAAACGAGGAATGCGCGCCCTATTACAAGGTGTTAGACTTTAACGATTAGGAAAGCACTACCAATCGCACAAGTGAGTCCGGCGGAATCGGCGTACTCCTTCGCCATCGCAGGCGGAATTACCGCGATCTTCGGCAATTTCGTTCAATCGGGTTTATCTGGGACAATCGTCACAACCGATCCGTTTTAAGGGTGTAAATCTAAGGGACAATCACTTGAGGATTTGAGCGAATGAGCTGGTTGAAATTTCCGCGCTTCTTAGCGTTTGCGGCTATCGTAATTGCCTCGTCAACGACGCTGCAACGTGTCTCTGGCCAAGCACCGGTCATCAGGGCAGAAGACGTCGACGAACGCGAAAGCCCGTTTACTGACGACGCTGTCGATGATTCCTCACTAGTCGATCCAATTGACTATAGCTGCGGCTGCGACGATTTGTCGTGCTTGGGTGACTGTGGCGGGAATGCTTCCAGGACTTGGGTAACTGCGGACTACTTGTTGTGGTGGACCAAAGGCAATCAGGTTCCCGCTTTGGTCACGAGGAGCCCCGCTGGTACGCCACGGGCCAATGCCGGTATTCTGGGCGTTGGGGGAACGCAAACTCTGTTCGGCGGCAACAAAATTGCGGATGAAGAGCGATCCGGGTTACGAATTAACTTTGGTCGTTGGCTCGACGACGGTCACCAGAACGCGATCGAAGCCAACTATTTCTCCGTCTTCAACGAAGGGTCAACCAATAACTTCTTTGGTCAAACGACTGGTGGCGCCGGATCCGGATCGCCGATTCTGGCACGTCCGTTCTTCGATGTGAATGCGAATCTTGAAAACGCGAGACTGGCTTCCTTTCCGGGGATCGCTGATGGTTCTATCACCGTATCTTCATCGAGCGAACTTCACTCTGCGGGTCTCTTACTGCGGCGCCATCTGAGGAGTGGTTCACGCGGACGGATCGACCTGCTGGCTGGCTATCGCTACTTCCGGTTCCGGGAGGGACTGCGAATTGACGAAAACTTCGTTTCGACAGGTGTGGGAGGCGGAGTTGCTGTGGGCACGGCGATCGACGTCTACGATCTATTCCAGACTCAGAACGACTTCAACGGCGGAGAGTTAGGGTTAAACGCCAAATTCGATCATGCTGGCTGGGGGCTTGAGTTGTTGGGCAAAGTGGCGCTAGGCAATATTCAGCACACGACCACCATTAACGGAGCGACGACGACAACCACACCGGCACCCGGTTCGACAACAAATACCGCAGCTGGCGGCTTGCTGGCATTGTCGAGCAACATCGCTCAAACGACCGGCAACGATCTCGCCGTCTTGCCTGAGTTTGGTGCTAACTTGACGCTTGATCTAAACGACTGCTTACAGTTGCGTGCGGGTTACACGATACTGGCTCTGAATAACGTGGCGCGCACCGGAGATCAGATCGATCGCAATATCAATACCAATCTGATTCCGGGTGGTTCGGGAGCAGGCGTGGCATCGCCATCACATACTAGTCACGAGCTATCCGACTTCTGGGCTCAGGGGTTGAACTTTGGCGTCGCTGGAAAATTCTGAGCCGGGCAGTTCGAAGTTCGAATTTTTGGAGTGTGGCGACTCGTCGCAGCTTTGGAATTCTCCCGCATGCGGGTTTCGCCGTCTCCGCGTTCGTTGTAGCGACGACAAAGACAAAGTGCTTCGCACATCCGTCACGATCTCGTTTAACGGCAAGCCGCAGGCGACTTCGCAAACCGCATCGGGCAGTCGCCTGCGGCTTGCCGTTAAACGCATCGGGCAGTCGCCTGCGGCTTGCCGTTAAACGCATCGGGCAGTCGCCTGCGGCTTGCCGTTAAACGCACCACGCAGTCGCCTGCGGCTTGCCGTTAAACGCATCGGGCAGTCGCCTGCGGCTTGCCGTTAAACGCACCGCGCAGTCGCCTGCGGCTTGCCGTTAAACGCATCGGGCAGTCGCCTGCGGCTTGCCGTTAAACGAATTTATGTCAGTGGTACGTTGTCCATCCGCCTGGCGGTATCCCGGCGAAGGGCGTCACGAACGGCCAGCTCTGTTTCGGCTTTCCTTCTTTCTCGGGATTGTCTTCGACGTACCGGATGGCATCTTCGATCGCTTCTTCGGTATCAAGAAACACTTTCCACTCGCGGGCCGCCCACATGCGCGGTGGGCGTTTTCCAGCTTCGGCATAAGCGGCAAGCGGATGACGACCTTGCTCGATTATCTTGCTGGTTGCCGAACCCTTGAGCAGGTTGGCGATTTGTTCGACGTTGTAAGCATGTCGGGCGATCACCAGATGAGTGTGTTCCGGAAGAATTGAGCAAGCCCAGATTGTGTAGTTGCTTTTGCCCACCTTTTCCTCGAATCCCTTCGCGATCGCGAGAGCCTGGTGCCCGTCAATCGATACTGGCGGATAGTTCAAGGCACGCTTGGCCCACGCACGCTGCCGCCTTTCAGACTCCGACAGTTCTGATAACTCGCGGCGCTCAAGCGACTTGGTGGCGCGGCCGAAGCGAACTAGCTCCCATTTGCGAACGAATTCCGACCACGAGCCACGCGGATCGTTCGGTAGCCAAAAACCGTACATCGGCAGGATAACGTGGTATCCGTGAATCATGTTCAAGGCCCTAGTGTGGAGTGTCGGTTCCCACGATTATCGTTTAACGGCAAGCCGCAGGCGACCTCGTTTTCCCACCATTATCGTTTAACGGCAAGCCACAGGCGACCTCCTTCTCCCACCATTATCGTTTAACGGCAAGCCGCAGGCGACCTCGTTTTCGAATTGAGTGCCGCCAGCAACGATCCGGAGACCATGTCGGTTGTTCGCCGAAGCAGGCCACGCAGTCGCCTGCGGCTTGCCGTTAAACGATCCACGCGTTCGCGTGCGGCTCGCTGATAGACGAAGTGATACTCCGTACTCGAAAGCGGTTCCAATACGTCAAAAGCATCGGCGGCGAGCAACAAGCACCCGTCGAGCGTCTTGAAACGAAGAGAGCGCGAGTGACGGTGACGAGCATGTTTGCGGAGTGTCATCGGAATTTCCTTTCCTCGGCGAGTCGATGATCGGTTGGGAACGGTGCCTGCGAGCGCGCACCGCGAGCGCATGTGTTCAGCGGGTGGAAAAAACTCGTTTAACGGCGAGCCGAAGGCGGAGCTGGAGAAAACCATTCGCCAGCGACCAGCCGCTAGACGATCACGTAGTCGCCTGCGGCTTGCCGTTAAACGAATCGAGTAGTCGCCTGCGGCTTGCCGTTAAACGAAGCGAGTAGTCGCCTGCGGCTTTCCGTTAAAAGA
>CAUJKL010000192.1 GCA_963204995.1 Planctomycetota bacterium
TCGTGACTTTGAAGGACTTTCAATCGGTGGTCGGACGGGCCAGACTGCCTGCTCGGGATCGGGAATGGTTTCCCAGGATGCTTCGTGAGTTTGCCAGTGCGACGGGCCAATCTGGCAGAGAGCCGATCGTTGTCGAGCGCGAGCGTGTCATCGGATATCTGCAGACGATCAAGGCACGGGGACGGGCTGCTTGGCAGCGATTGCATGCCGTGCGCGCCATCGAGTTTTATCGCGATCGGGTGCTAAAGTCCCAGGAACCGGACTTGCTCGATATTCATCAGGCACTCGCTCAAGCCGCCGAGCGAGAGAAGTCAGAGCAGAGGGGGCGGACGAGGGCGTCCAACCTACAGACGGGATCGCCGGGCGGCATGGAACCCGGCGGCATCGGGCTGCTCGATGCAAGTGAATCCGAGAACGATCAAAGATGCCAGGACTCATTGATGTGGCAGACGGGCTCGATTGACGAACGACTGATCGTTGCTCCCCTTCGTCGCAGGCGAGCCCATGTGTTTTGCCTGGAGAGGTTGTGAAAAAATCGTGGGATAGGCTTCCAGCCTGGCAGAAATACGGGGAAAATGACAGGCTGGAAGCCTATCCCACCCAATAAAATCACAGCCTCGGAGAGTTTCCACACTTGCGGATCTCAGAACCGCGGTTGCTATCACGGCAGCAGTCACCGAAAGCGAGCGGTGGAGGAGCCACAGGATCGTCCAGAGAATTTCATGGAACGAGGTGGCTGGGGCTGAGTCTGCGAAGCCCCGGCGTGCCATGAACTCCAATCAGCCGTGGCGTCGAAGACTCCGCCACAGCCACCCACCACCCACCGAAAGTGAGCGGTGGAGGAGCCTCAGTTGCGCTCAATTACAGCCCCAGCCACTGTCGCGAGCCGAACCTGAGGATCAACATCACAGCGAATACAGCCTCGCGCATGTTGATCTTCGTTTGACCAAGCACTCGATCCACAAACGTGATGGGTGTCTCGCCGAACCGAGCTTGCTGGCGATGAAGCAGCCAGAGGATCTCTTCGAGATACGAGTAGCCTTGCGATCGGAATCGGTCGAAGTCGAGCGTTCTGAGCAGAGCTACTCGATAGCAGCGAAACGCACCGCTACAGTCGTTTACTTGGAGCCCAAGCATCCATCGAGCATAGGTATTGATGGCGCGGCTCATCAATCGCCGATGGAGCGGCCAGCCTTCGACGCCGCCTCCCGCCACGTATCGCGAGCCGATCATGACATCGAAAGCCGCTCCCTCCGGTTCGACTCCGGCTCGCAACGCTGGCAGGTGTTTCGGTTGGTGGCTAAAGTCCGCATCCATCGTGAGCACGAATTCATAGTTCCGGTCGATCGCGTATTTGAAACCAGCGAGCGTCGCGCTGCCGAGGCCGAGTTTTCCGGCTCGCTGCAGACAGGCGAGTCGCGGCTCTTGGGCAGCTCGCTCGTCGCACCAGCGTCCGGTGCCATCGGGCGAATTATCATCGATGACCAGTATTTCGACATCGGGCGCATGGCGAAAGATCTCGTCGACCAGGCGAGGCAGATTCTCGATTTCGTTGTAGGTCGCAACGACGACCAGCGTGCGAGCGGTGGTAGACAATGCAAGGTGCCGGTTTGAGGTGTGCTGAACCTTGAGAGGCAGTTCGTGTCCTTGTAGCAACGCTCACGAAATAACTTTCCCGCTTTCCTTGCAATCATCACGACGGAGCGCGATGGCTACATTGGATTGGCGGAAGTTACTTCGTGAGCGTTGCTAGTTGATTCTAGCAAGCGATTTGCTGGCGTCGCCCGCCCCTGCATGATTGGGCACCTTGGACTATAATCCTGATTACCGTTCAGCGGATTGCTGGAACGCGTTCACCGAGCTAGTAATGCCCCACTACCCAAGACGTTCCCTCGATTCGCCCTTCACGGGCGGTGCTGCCTTTGATACCCAAGACCCCGCACTGGCTGGACGGGGTGGCGCTTATGGTCCAGTTTTCTGGGCTGCTTACGTTGCGAACGCGCTGACGATGATCGCGATCACATTGTTGGTTCGTTATGCCGACTTCGTGACTCATCTCGGCGGTGCCGAAGGCCAACTGGGGCTGATCGTCGGTGTGGGCATGATTGGCAGCTTGTGCATGCGGGTCGCCCAGGGAGTCGGTATCGATCGCTACGGGCCGCGGCTGATTTGGCGCTGGTCGATGTTCTTTTTCATTGTGAGCCTTGTCGCTCACTTGTGGATTTCCAGTGCGACGAGCTTCGCGATCTTTGCCGTACGCATTCTGATGCAGACCAGCATCGCTGGGATCTTCGGGGCGTCGATCACGTACATCTCGCGGCGCGTACCGCCGGAGCGAATGGCGGAGATCGTCGGCACGCTCGGGACATCGGGCTTCGTCGGATTCCTCGTCGGCCCGCAACTTGGCGATTGGATCTGTCGTGGCTCCGTAATTCAACGTGAACAATTGAACTGGCTCTTCCTTACCGCGGCTGGCCTGGCGGCCGCTGGCCTCGTCGCGGTCTGGTGGGCGACGCGGGGGGAGACGATCAAATCGAACCGCCGGCAACCGCACGTGGTACGGCTCGTGCGCCGATACAATCCGGGATTTCTGCTGTTGGTCGCAGTGGTCGTGGGGGGAGGGATAACGATTCCCCAGACGTTTCTGCGGACATTTGCCGCCGAACGTGACATCTCACAAATCGGGTTATTCTTCGTCGTTTATGCCTGCACCGCATTCGTCGCGCGCATGATGGCCCGTGGACTCTATTCGAAATATGGCAATCGTCCTTGGATTGTCGTGGGCATGACCTTGCTCGCAATTAGCATGGGTTTATACCTGGTCGTCGATCAAGTCTGGCAGCTGGCGATTCCGGCCATCTCCGCGGGTGCTGGTCACGCGCTGCTGTTCCCCGCGATCATGGCGGCGGGCAGCACCCGATTCCCGGAGCGTTACCGAGGGCTTGGCACCACGCTGATGCTGTCGATGTACGACATTGGTAACTTGATCGGAGCACCCGTGGTTGGAGGTACTTTGCTTTTGGCGCGACTGGCAGGTTTGCCCGCTTACAACGTGATGTTTACGGGAGTAGCCGGACTGATCGGCGTCATGGCAGCAGCCTACTGGTGGAGAACCCGCAAGGCAGCACCAACCATTCCTATCGCCATCGCGACGAGCGTGGCCACGACAGAAGTGACTCGTGGCAACTGCGATGCGAAACCTGTCGCGTGCAATCAAACGGCAATGACGGAGCGATAGTAATCGATCGATTGCCGCAAGCCTTCTTCGAACGTAACTTTCGGCTCGTATCCGAGTAGTGTTCGGGCGGCAGTTATATCGGCTAGGCTCTCTCGCACATCGCCGACGCGAGCCGCTTCGTGGATCGGGTTCACTTCAACTTCGAGGAGCTCTTCGAGTAAATGCAGCAACTGAAGTAACGTCGTTGATCGACCGTCTGCGATGTTAATGGTCTTTCCGGGAGCGTCGGCGGCGTCTGCAGCCAGCAGGTTCCCGTGGACAACGTTTTTGACAAACGTAAAGTCGCGAGATTGTCGCCCGTCGCCAAACACAATGGGCGGCTCTCCCGACAGCAACTTCGTGATGAACAGGGGAATCACGGCCGAGTAAGCACTTTTCGGATCTTGCCGTGGCCCGAACACGTTGAAGTAGCGCAGACAAACCGTCTCCAGTCCGTGCGTGTGATAAAACGCCTGGCAGTACAGTTCGCCAGCTAACTTGGCGGCGGCATACGGCGACAGAATCATCGGCATGTCCGACTCGCGTTTCGACGAGCTCGGTCGATCGCCATAAGCGGCGCTCGAGCCTGCATAGACGACACGGCGGACGCCGGCACGATGTGCCTGATCCAAGATATTGACGGTCCCAGTCACGCACGCGCGATTCGAATCCAACGGGCGTTCAACGCTCAAAGGCACCGAAGCCAGCGCTGCTTCGTGGAAGATGCAGTCGATGCCTCGAACTGCCTTGGCCACGATCTCAGGGTCGCTAATGTCGCCTTCTACAAACTCAACATCGTCCTCGAACGACGCGAAATTCTCGCGGAAACCGGTGCAAAGGTTGTCGAGAATGCGGACTTGATCGCCGCGTTCGACAAGTGCTTCAGCAATGTGCGAGCCGATGAAGCCAGCTCCACCCGTAACGAGAAAGGTTGCCATGTTGTGCGCCTGAATTAACTTGCGTCAAGAACTGTCTGTGCCGTGGAGCAAGTCTAGCCGTGTCGAAGTTGCGAGAACAGCGTCTGATACTCGACGCGGTGAACGGACCCTTCAGGAGTCGATGTCGGAAAGCTTGGCGTGTCGTTCTCGACTAAGATGATCGATCGATCGTCGTCGTTGTCGTTAGTCACTTCGGCGGAGCGATGATCCATTAGCTTGACGGTAGGCTCTTCGGGGACATCGAATTCACCTTCGAGGTCAACGAGGGCCACGTTGACGTCGCACAGTGCCTCGAGGGCAAGATCTGCCGCCGAGTTTGGTTCGAAAGCCGTGTACTGAAACATCTGAGCGCCGAACTCCACTTGGGTTGACCAATCGTCGCGCGGCGTCTTTGTCTCTTCGCAGGTGGCAGCTGGCGCAGCCTCCGGAGAAGCGGTTTCGTCTTCGATCGTGTTTGACTTGCAAGCAACCGGTTGCTCCTCGATAAGCGGCTCTGAAATCGCCACCGCCTTGGCCTGGGCATTCGGCAACAGCGAGGCCGCGAGTTCGCGCCCTTCGCGACTGACCACGCGTGTGCGGTTCGCGAAAATCTCTGCCGACTGAATGACGGCTTGGTTGATCACAACCTCCTCTTCATCGAATCCGTCACCGAACGGATCCACGACGGAGAATTGAGGCTGGACAGAAACTGGCAAAGGTGTCACTTCGCCGACTGGCTCTTCAACCAGAAAGTCGTCCGACAACGGACCAAAATTCGCGATGGATTCGACCGTCAATAGATCGGAGCTCGCCTCCCGAGACTCGTCATCAGTTTCTGGCACCCGACGGTCGGCGTCCAGCTCACCGAACTCGATCGCGGCGGCAGGCGTTTCCACACTGCCGGCCTCATGCCACGGGCCTGGCAATTGCTGAAGGTCCGCCCAAGCTTCTTCGACGCCTGCCGCATCGATCTGTGATCGGCCACCGGCGAAGGCCATCACGAGCGCGTGATCGCAGACTTGATTGATGAGCCGAGGGATGCCGTCGGTCGCTTGATAGATCGCTCGCAAGGCTCCGTCGTTGAAGATCGCATCCGCGTTACCGCCTGCCGCCGCGACTCGGGAGAGCACGTAGTCAATCGTGTCGTCTCGACCAAACGGTTCGAGGTAACAGCGTGCTGCGATCCGCTGGTTGAACGATTCCAGTTTGGGGCTGGCGAACTTCTCTTCGAG
>CAUJKL010000193.1 GCA_963204995.1 Planctomycetota bacterium
GTACGACACCTACCGCTTGCCATCGTACGGCGAGACCGAACTCCGCCGCGAATTCATCGACCCGTTCTTCAAAGCACTCGGCTGGGACATCGACAACGAGCAGGGCAACGCCGAAGCCTATAAGGACGTCGTTCACGAAGATTCGATCAAGATCGGCGTTTCGACAAAGGCCCCGGATTATTCGTTCCGTATTGGCGGCGTGAGGAAGTTCTTTGTCGAGGCCAAGAAGCCCTCGGTCAACATCGGCCAGGACATCAGCCCGGCCTTTCAGCTGCGCAGATACGGCTGGTCGGCCAAGCTGCCATTGTCGATTCTGACCGACTTCGAAGAGTTCGCCGTCTACGACTGCCGCGTCCGTCCGGAAAAGAACGACAAGGCATCCACTGCGCGCACGCTGTTCGTCACTTACGAACAGTACGACGAACGTTGGGACGAGATCGCGGCCATCTTCTCGCTCGACGCCATTCGCAAGGGTTCCTTCGACAGGTATGCCGAGTCGACGAAGAAGAAGCGAGGCACGGCCGAGGTTGACGACGCGTTCCTGAAAGAGATCGAACAGTGGCGCAGCGTTCTGGCCCGCAATCTGGCCGCTCGCAATGCCAAGCTGTCGCAGCGCGAGATCAACTTTGCCGTCCAAAAGACGATCGACCGCATCATCTTCCTGCGGATCTGCGAGGACCGCGGCATCGAGATCTACGGCGGGCTGCAAGCGCTGACGAGCGGACCCAAGATCTATCCCCGCTTGTGTGAGTTGTTCCGCAAGGCTGACGACCGTTACAACTCGGGGCTGTTTCACTTCACCAAAGAGAAGCACCGGCACGAAGATCCCGACGAGTGGACGTTGTCGCTGCAAGTCGATGATCGTGTACTCAAGGACATCATTCGCAATCTCTACTACCCGGAAAGCCCGTACGAGTTCTCCGTGCTAGGCTCCGAGATCCTGGGCCAGGTCTACGAACAATTTCTGGGCAAGGTGATTCGACTGACCAAGGGCCATCAGGCCAAGATCGAAGACAAGCCGGAAGTCAAGAAGGCGGGCGGCGTTTATTATACGCCGACTTACATCGTGGACTACATCGTCGAGCAAACGGTCGGTAAGCTGCTCGAAGGCAAGACGCCTCAGGAAGTCGCCGCGCGGACAAAGACAACGTGGAAGCCGACGAAAGGCGGCCGCCCGCTGACGGTGCTCGATCCGGCTTGCGGCAGCGGGTCGTTTCTGATCGGCGCGTATCAGTATCTGCTCGATTGGTATCGCGACTGGTACGTCGAACACGATCCGGCCAAGCACAAGGACCGCATCTATCAAACACGCAAGGACCAGTGGCGGCTGACGACCGCCGAACGCAAGCGAATCCTGCTGGACCACATCTACGGCGTCGACATCGACCCGCAAGCCGTCGAAGTCACGAAGCTGTCGCTGTTGTTGAAGGTGTTGGAAGGGGAGAACCAGGAGTCGCTGCAACGGCAATTGCGATTGTTCCGCGAACGCGCGCTGCCCGACCTGTCCGACAACATCAAATGCGGCAACAGCCTGATTGGCCCCGATTTTTATCAAGGCGAGCAACTCGACCTGTTCGACGAGGACGAGCGACTGCGGATCAACGTCTTCGACTGGTCCGGCAAGGACGGCTTTCGCGAGATTATGAAGTCGGGCGGATTTGACGCGGTGATTGGGAACCCGCCGTACATTCGCATTCAAACAATGAAAGAGTGGGCTCCGGCAGAAGTCGAATTCTACAAGCAGAAATATGTGGCCGCGAGCAAAGGAAACTACGATATCTATGTGGTGTTTGTCGAAAGTTGCCTGCTGCTACTCAACGGCGATGGTCGGCTCGGGTTCATCTTGCCACACAAGTTCTTCAATGCGAAATACGGACAGCCGTTGCGTACGCTTTTGTCGGCGGGCAAGCACCTGTCACACATCGTTCACTTTGGTTCGGCGCAAGTATTTAAGTCGGCAACGACGTACACGTGCTTGATGTTCCTTTCCAAGTCTCGCAGCCGACGTTGTCGTTTCGTGCAAGTCCGCGATCTGCAAGACTGGATTCAGACTGGCGGCGGCGAGAGAGGCGAAATTCTCGCCGAGGAGATCGACGGTGTTAGTTGGAATGTTCAGGTCGGGCCGTCCGCGGCTGTAATGCGACGGCTCTCGCAAGGTTCGCGGCGACTCAAAGACGTCGCGCACCTATTCGTCGGCTTGCAAACGGATGCCGACGACGTATTCATTCTTAACGAGGTCGGACATACGAAGTCGGAACTCATTTGTGAATCCGCCGCCACGGGCGAAACGCACCACTTCGAACGCTCCCACCTCAAACCGTTTCTCAAAGGGTCGCTCGACATTCGCCGCTACGCGCTATCGACAGCTCAGAAGCGTCTGCTCTTTCCCTACGATAACGTGGGCAAATCGTCGCTCCTGATTCCAGCCGATCAGTACCAAGAACAGTATCCGCATACTTGGGACTACTTGCAGGCGAATCGCGTTAGGTTAAGCCGTCGTGCAAAGGGTCGTCTTGGCGACGCGTGGTACGGATACGTCTACAAGAAGAATCATGTACGGTTCGAGCAACCTAAGATCCTTGCACCGGCCATTGCGGAGGGCGCGTGTTTTGCTTGGGATGGCGAGGGAAAGTACTACTTTGTCGGCAGCGGCGGAGGCGGTGGAGGAGGGTATGGCATCGTGCTCGATTCTCAATCGGAATGGTCGCCGCTGTATTTGCTAGGAATCCTGAATTCCACGCTCACAACTTTCTGGCTGCGCCGTACAAGTTCGCTGTTTCGCGGCGGCTATATTGCGCTGAACCGGCAATACATCGAAGACATCCCGTTGCCAGATCTCGACCATTCACACGCGGCGGATCGCTCGCGGCAGGACCGACTGGTCGAATTGGTCGAGCAGATGCTGAAATGCAATTCGCAACTCGCCGCGATGAAGACTTCGCAGGAACGCACCGCATTATCCCGTCAGATCGAAGCGACGGACGAGGAGATTGACCGGTTGGTGTACGAGTTGTACGTCCTGACGGACGAGGAAATCCGCATCGTCGAAGAGGCCACCGCCCGATGAAGCTGCCGAATATTGAAAACGCTGTCGTGCCCGCCGCGAAGATCGTGGATTACTTGTTGTCGGATTCACACCCTGATGGCAAGCACAAAGCGAGATTCTTCCAGGCATACGGCTTCTCGCTCGATGACTGGCAATCGCTTGAGCATACCCTGCGGCAACACATCTCGGATCACGAAGTTGCCAAGGTCGAGCCGTCTCACGTAGGTACTCGTTATGTTGTCGAGGGCGTAATCGCCACACCCGACGGGCGTTCGCCCTTGATTCGCACCGTCTGGTTCGTTAGGAATGAGGAAGAGACTCCTCAGTTTGTTACGGCGTATCCGCTACGGAGACGTGACGATGATTAGAGAATTGGATCAGGTCGTTTTGACCGTTGATCTTCGCGAGCTTGGACTCGTCCGTGGCGACATTGGCACGGTCGTCTTGCTGCATGGCGAGGAAGGCTATGAGGTCGAGTTTGTCGCTTTAGATGGCGAGACCATCGCAATTGCTTCATTGGCGACCAATCAAGTACGAGCCATCGGCCCACGCGAAATTGCACAGGCTCGCGCTGTCGAACCGGTGTAATCGTTTGGCGGAGTCATGATCATGGTCCCAACGGCGTTATACTGAAAGTGAAGACTATCTGAGTTCGATTGGTCGGAACGAATGAAACCCGTTTC
>CAUJKL010000194.1 GCA_963204995.1 Planctomycetota bacterium
TGTCGATCGAACTGGGACAATTCGCGGGGCTTGATATCCCGCTGCCCGTCGGGCAGAAAGTCATTCTTGTCGACACTCGCCGGTACTTCATGAAACTTAACGACTCCGACAAGAAAGGGCCGTCGGGCGAGGGCTTGTTGCTCCATCACCCAGACCTGAAGAACTTAACGGGCCCCGACCAATTGCCGCATCTGGACGAGGCCATCGTCAAGTTCATGCAGAATACAAGTGACGACCGCGCGCAAACGGAGAATCTACTTCCCGCCGACTATCACGACCCCATGACCGCCAACGGAGGCGGTTCGCCTCTGGCCGCTTTTGCTCCTGTCCTCCTGACCGCTCGGCCACAACAGGCCGAGGTACACAACACCGATTGGTTCGTCATCATCCAACAGCAGCAGTAATGCTGTCGGCTGTCCAAGTTTTATGCCGCCGACCGCCGCATAGCGATCCGACTCGCAACGCGTTGTATCCCCCATTGGGTCAGCCGTGGATTGAAGATCGCTTTGCAATTCGATCCCGTGGGAGTACCGACGTGTGTTTGGCAACAGCATGCAGCAGAGTAACTCGCGATCGCAGCGTTCCAAATTGTCGAGTGCGACCAGGAAGGGAGCCAGTATTGCGGCCTGGCTTGAGTGAAGTTTGCTAGAGATGTAGTTCGTTGGGCTTCTGGACTGTGCGGAGGCAGGAGACCAGCGCATAGCGCGAAGAGCCGCGCACAGCGCGTGCGGCGTCGACACGGAGCGGCGGGTGGCTGTGGTGGAGTCTCAGAACTCCTGATCCGGTGGAAAATACCGTGAACCACGAATTGGATTTTGGCATCACCTCATTTTCCCGCTGCCTCGTCCAGAGCGTGAAGAAATCGTGGGATAGGCTTCCAGCCTGTCATTTTCCCCGTGTTTCTGACAGGCTGGAAGCCTATCCCACCCAATAAGATCACCGCCTCGCCGAGAATCCGCGGACTCCCAGAGTTCTTGGCTCCTGGATCAGGAGTTCTGAGTCTTCGACGCCACGGCTGATCGGAGTTCATGGTCAGCCGGGGCTGCGCGGACTCAGCCCCAGCCACCTCGTTCCATGAAGTTAATTCCTGGACGATCCTAATAATGACAACGACAAATCCAACCTGGTTCGTACGAAGCAGCATGCGATTGGCTCGACAATGCCGAACCTCAACACTTCGATCATCGTGTCTATCCCGTTTGCCTTATCACCAAATCATCAACACGACCAACGACTGTCTGCGTTGAAGCCATCGATCGGGCGAGTTCGCTACATAGGGGGAGATACTTTCCCGGCTTGAATCGTTGGTGCGGGAACTGGCTCGCCATGTTGTCGTAGTCCTTCGAGATGGAATTCCACCCCTTCTCGAAGTTGCGTTTCAAGAGTTTTCACTGCCGTCGAAACTGGCGCTGACTGCCGCGCGTACGATCGACGTACCAGCCGTCGTGTTCCAGAAGTTTCACCAGATCTCGTACTTTCCTGCCACATCAAATCGTCATCAAGGCGATCGAGTGATGATATTCCTCCGGCGGCTCTAGTCTTCCTCGAGCAGCTTGCGAATCTGTGGCAGCAGCTTTTTGTAGAGGTTGTCGGTGGGCGATTGTCCTGTGCTGTCGCAGCGGAGGATGAAGTGCTTGTCGATCAGCTGAAAACCTGGGATCAGATCGCGGCTGGCTTTGGTCGCCATGCTCGGAGCGCCCACGAGCACGATGTCGTTGTTCGCTCGCTGCATCTGGAAATGTTTCGCCCAGGCCGTTGCCTCGGCTTGCGTCGGGGCTTGCATGGCTTGATTGAAAAGTAGCAGCTGCACGCGAACGATTCGATCGTCGTCGAGTCGAACCTGTCCGAACTGCTTGGCATACGCTTCGATCGATTCGAGATCCGCTTGCGGCTCGATTCCTTGGAACGCACCGAACTCGTGCCCGCCCGCAAACGCAACACAGGCTTGGCAGGGAATGCCGATAGGCTCGATGAGAATCACCTTGCCCTTAAAATCGGACAGCCGCGTGACCTTTCCGTCTTGATCCATCAATTCGAGATCCGGATAAGTGCGATTCTTTTCCGGTGGCCAAGAGGGCGGACGACCGCTCCACGTCAGCACAGCGTCTCGGCCTCGGTGAGCTGCCGAGACGACCTGACTGCCGTGATGCGTGCCCAGGTAACCGGTCGATCCAATCAAGACGACTGCCAGGAACGCGGCGGTCAGAATATTGGGTTTCAATACTCGTATCAATACCGCGACGCACAGGTTAGCGGCGACGATGAATATGGGATCTTCAAACATGATTCTTGGCTCGACGACAGAGCGGAACCGGCACTACTTCACGGCAACAACGCGATGGACTCTGATCGCAGCGCATTGGAAATCACACGACTTCCGCTGCGACAACGGGCCTGGAGGCTATGTAAATGTAGCTTGTGTTTTCGCGGTGAGTTGAATTTGTCCGCGCCGTCTGATTATGCCGGTTGTGGCGCGATGCCGCGAGTCTCTTGGATGCGCCGCAGCCGAGTCTCGAAGATATTTTTGTCGCGCACCAGTTGCGTCGCTTCCTCGCGACCAATCAATCCGAAGGCAAACAGACTGGCCAATGACTGTTCGAGCAACAGCATCCCGTCCGCGTTGCCGGTTTGCATCATCGAATAGATCTGCGTTAAATCGCCGGTGCGAATCAGGTTTTGGATTGCAGGGGTAACGAACATGATCTCCACGGCTGGCGCTCGGCCGACGCCGCCGACGCGATGTACCAGACGCTGGGCGACGACGGCCCGTAACACTCGCGAGAGCTGATTGCGAACTGCGTCTTGTTCTTCGGCGGAGAATACGCTGATCATACGGCTGATCGAGCCCACGACGTCTCCCGTATGAAGTGTCGAGAGAACCAAGTGCCCGGTTTCGGCGGCGATGATCGCGGCTCGCATCGTTTCTCGATCTCGCATCTCACCTACCAGGATGACGTCCGGGTCTTCTCGCAGAGCGGCTCGAACCGCATCCGCAAACGTGTTTACATCGCAATGCAGTTCCCGTTGGTGAACAAGGCTCTTCTTGTTGGCGTGGACGTACTCGACCGGGTCTTCGATGGTGATGATGTGGTTGGCTCGCGTTTCGTTGATTTGGTTGATGATCGTGGCCAAGGTCGTCGACTTACCACTGCCAGTCGGCCCGGTGACCAGCACCAAACCATGCATGTAGTCGGCAAGTCGGCTCATTTGCGGAGGCAGCGTGAGTTCGTCAAAGGACCGGAACAGTTCGTCGAGCCGTCGCAGGCACAATGCCACGGTGCCACGCTGGCGATAGACGTTAACACGAAAGCGTGAACCTCGCTCCGAGAAAAACGCGAAGTCCACGGTGTGTTTTTCATCGAAGACGTGTCGCTGAGTATCGGTCATCATCGCCAAGGCGACTTGTTCGATGGCGAATGGGCTGAACGTTTCGTCCGAGACGGGCTTGATCTCGTTGCGAATTCGCATGTAAGGCAAACATCCGCTCGTCAGGTGAATGTCGGATGCCTGCAACTCGACACACAGATTGAGGAGGTCGAGAAATCTCTTTTGTGGAACGTCCATCGATGCTCGTCCTGTTTGTGAACGGATAGTTGGCTTTGGATGCCGCGCGTTCGATTCCTGGCTGTCGACATACGCTTAACAAGCATAGGTCGTGGCAAACGTTAGGAAGTTGTGAAACGCAGTTAGCGCACGACTGGTTGAATCGACTGCGACGATTCCGCAGGCCACGATTGCGGTGAAGTGCGTGCTAGAGTTGCAGAGCCCACCCAGCGACATCCCACCCAGCGGTCTCCGCCGCAAGACTCAGGAAGATATAGCGATGATGCGTTTGCCACGATTCTCCGCAGGCTTATGGTTCGCTGCCGCGATCTTTATCAGCGCCTTTCTGGTGTTTCAGGTGCAGCCAATCATCAGCAAGACGATCCTGCCCTGGTTCGGCGGCAGCCCAGGGGTGTGGACGACCTGCATGTTATTCTTCCAGCTACTGCTCTTCGCCGGATACAGCTACGCCCATGTGCTGACCAAGTTCATGAGCCAACGATCACAAGGTGCGGTCCACTTCGCTCTGCTGCTATTTGCGCTGTTTGTATTGCCGATGACGCCCACTGCCGATTGGAAGCCGCTCGGCGGAGAAGATCCAACGCTGTCCATCCTCCTGATCCTGCTCGCCAACGTCGGACTGCCTTACTTCCTGCTTTCTTCGACCGGGCCATTGCTGCAAGCGTGGTTTGCGAAGCGAGTCCGCGACGGGTCGCCCTATCGACTGTACGCGTTATCGAATGTCGGGTCGTTGGCGGCGCTAATCAGTTATCCGTTTCTCGTCGAGCCCGCTCTGACCACTTCGTCGCAGGGTCAGGTCTGGTCGCTGGTCTTCTGTCTGTTCGCGACCGTTTGCGGTTACCTGGCCGCTAGCCAGTTTCGCTGGGCACCGACGGAGTGCGACGCTATCAATCGAGTGGACGCAACAGTATCCACCTCGCATCCGACGTGGAAGCACTATCTCACGTGGCTCGCGCTCCCTGCGTTCGCGTCGATGCTCCTACTGGCCACGACCAATCACGTTTGCCAAGACATCGCCGTGATCCCGTTTTTGTGGATCGTTCCGCTGAGTCTCTACCTGCTGACCTTCATCATTTGCTTCGATCGTGAAGCGTGGTACTCTCGGCGTTGGTGTGCTGGCGCTGGAATTCTGAGCCTGCTGGTGATTCACGGTGCCGCCTTTACGACGTCCAGTTGGAGCATGCCAGTTCAGTTGTTGGCGTACTTCGCAGCGATGTTCTTTACGTGCATGGTTTGTCACGGCGAACTTGTCCGGAACAAGCCCGCGTCACAGTATCTCACGGCCTTCTACTTGATGTCGTCGGCAGGTGGCGCGATCGGTGGATTAACCATCGGGCTGGTGTGCCCGTGGCTGTTCTCGACGTATCTGGAAATGCAGATCTGTATGCTGGCGGCTGCGGTCATCATGACGGGCGTCTTTCTAGTCGACGCACAGGCCACATGGCTGGGCGATTCGCCGTCTCGTCGCGTGATCGGCGTGTTGGGCTATTGCTTTGTATTTATCGTCGTGGGGTTCGTCGAGTTTGGAGATCGCGACAATGGGGTCGTGAGATCGACCCGCAATTTCTACGGCGTGCTCCAGGTGACCGAGTCGCCGTGGGGAACGAACTTGGTTCACGGTCGCATCTTGCACGGTTTTCAATTTCGGCACCCTGCGTTTCAGAAGTTGCCGACTACCTACTACGGCGAGGAAGCCGGTGTCGGCTTGGCGTTAACGCATCTACGAGAAGGAAAGCCGAAGCGAGTCGGAGCCGTCGGATTGGGCGTGGGTACCGTCGCCACCTATGGAAAGCCGGGAGACTACTTCCGCTTTTATGAGATCAATCCCACGGTCTTGGAGATCGCCAACAACGACTTCTCGTACTTAAAGGACTCGGCAGCCGAAACAGAAGTGGTTTTAGGAGACGCCCGCATCTCGATGGAACGAGAAAGCTCACAACAGTTTGATGTGCTCGTTCTCGACGCATTTAGCGGCGACTCGATTCCCACGCATCTGCTGACGAAAGAAGCCTTCGATGTCTACCTGCGACACTTGAAGTCCGATGGCGTGATCGCGGTGCATATCAGCAACAAGCACGTGAATCTCGAACCGGTCATCCGACGTCTTGGTGCCGAGTTGCATCTGCCGTGCTCGATTGTCGCCAGCCCCGATCGCCTGCCGCAATGCATGCGAGCCAAGTGGGTTTTGATGAGCAAAACCGATACATTTCTCGCATCTGACACGATTCGCGAGAACTCGCGTCGCCTGGAGACGACGAGCGAGTTCCCGCTGTGGACGGATCAGTACAACAACATCGTGCAATTGCTGCGAATCTATTGAGCGGCCTCGCAGGCGGCTTTGGCTTTCTTATCTTCGGCGGCCGAAAGTTCTGGGTTGGGTGTCGCGTCGCCGGGCTCTTGCCCCAACATCCACTTGATGCCGCCCAGTAGCGAAGCCATATAGGTCTCGTTGGTCCAGACATCTTCGCGATGTCCGAGGCTCATGTGCATCGCTTTGCCTTCGCCGTACTCCTTGACCCACAGAACGGGAACGTGATAGGGCTTCTTGAGCTTGGTCTTGGCCATGTCGAGGCTCATCAGGACGCGCACCTTCTCCGGTTGCCAGTTCTTGAACTGATAGATCTCATCCTTCAAGGTCACCTCATCGCCCCACGGCTTGCTCGCCGGATGATTCTTATCGTGAACGGCGATCGTGACAGTCTCGCCGGAGCCCCACGGATGTCCGTCGAACGTTCCGCCGATCATGTCCCAATAGGGCTGATAGTTGTGGAAAGTGTCTGCGGCCGAGTGCGTGCCGATGAAGCCGTGCCCTTTCGCGGGCAACCACTCCTTGAAGAAGTAGTCCAGGTTCTCCTGTTTGATCGGCAATGTTCCTGTCGTGTAGAAGAGCACGATGTCGTAGTGTTGTAACTTCTCTTTCGTAAAATCCGCCGCACTATCTTGGGTGCAATCCACACGGAACAGTTTGCTCACGATGCCAAGTTCCGTCATGGCTTGTTCGGCGGGAGCGAGCCGACCGTCTGGGCGCGTGACCGAGCCATGCTTGAAGCCGGCGCTTTGCGTGACCATCAAGATGCGAGCGGGTTTCGCGACATCGTCCGCGGCTGCCGGCTGCGAAACCTCAAGTGCAACAATTCCGAATACAGCCGCCAGAACAAGTCGTGCGAACATCGAGTCATCTCCTAAAGTTGAGCAGTTATTTGTCTTCATTCTGAGCGAGCGAATCACGGCGGCGAACAAATCTCAAAAACGAAATCAATCTATCCGTCGGTCTTCGGCCTGAGCCGCTTTGGCTGAACACGATTGGGGCCGACTATGTGGTTGCAGCGTCCGTTCGTCTCCGGTCGTCGCATTTTAGGCCGAGCGGTGTAGCGATTGCAACTCGGCGGGACCAGATATGGGAGTTGCAGCGCTCAGCGGGCGTTGAAAGTAGCCGGATATCCAATGCGTTCGATCAGCACTTGCGCGTCCTGCCGCCGTTACCACCAACGAGCGCTCGCCAATCACGGCAAGCCATTGGCCGCGATCGGGCGATCTGGCACGTGGTCTGGCGGCGCGATACAATTGAATTGGTGCCGATGTCGCTCATACTGGGGAGGGCCGCTTGAATGAAACACGCCATTGACGCCATCTATGAGAATGGCACCTTTCGACCGATACAGCGTGATGCGGTCGCTATTGCCGATGGACAGCGGGTTCGAATCACGGTTGACGACGAATGCGAACCGGAGGCCCTTCGGCTTGTAATGAGTGTCTACGACGGATTGTCCGACAAGGACATTTACGAAATCGAACAGATCGCTCTTGACCGTGGTAACTTCTTCGGTGTCGGGAGCGCCGACTGATGGAACCGAAGTCGCTCTTGGACACGGACGTTCTTTCGGGGCTGATGCGGAAAACTCCCGTGGCATTGAACCGGGCGAGAGCCTATCTGGCCGATCATCGGCAATTGACGATTTCCTTGGTGACGCGTTTCGAGATTCTTCGCGGTTTGAAAGCCAAGCGGGCAAACGCACAACTCGCGGCATTTGATTCGTTCTGTATGAGCAACGAGGTGTTGCCGATTACTGACCAGATCATCGTGCGCGCTGCGGAAACTTACGCTGATCTGCACAATCGCGGACAACTGATTGCAGATGCCGATATTCTGATTGCCGCAACGGCTATCGAGAATGGTCTCGTCATGGCAACCAACAACTTGGCCGACTTTGGTCGCATCTCCGGATTACAAATTGACAATTGGCTCGCCTGAGCATGCCACCCAACTAAAGGATGCGGCGGAGCGGGAAAACGTCGGGGCTCACCTCGCTTGGCAAAGTCAACTCCCGCCCGCTGATCCTGGTCGTTGAACATGATTCGCTGCCGAACGATGCACATCGCGAAACTTCGAAGCCTACCGTCTTAAGCGTTGGTCCCTATCGTTTTTTCTTTTACGCTGGAGATGGCGATAAACCGCCTCATACGCATGTGGAATGTGACAACAGCGAGGCAAAGTCTAGCTGGTTGACATGGGATACTCTGCAAAGGTGCGACCTACGTTGGTTCTGAGTAAATTCATCCGTCTGTCCACATCGGCGATTGAAGCTAATGGGCTGTCTGGTCGGACAGCACAATCATAAGTTTCTTTCCCAGTGCCTCTGCATAGCGGGTTAGCGTAGCCATCGTGGGATTCGCGTCCACGTCGTTTTCCAGGCGCGACAGGTTGGGCGGATCGATGCCGGTCCGCTGTTGGATGTCGGTCAAGCTCAGCCCCTGGCGAACACGCTCGTCCTTCAGCAGCCTAGCGGCCTCTTTCAGTGTGGCCTGGGCGGCGTCGCGTTCCTGTTTGTATTCCTTGGCCTTGCGGCGGATCTCGGCGGTTTCGCCTTGAATCAGATTCCGCGCCTCGGCGATACGAGCCCGCTGGGCATCGGTCAACTCACGTCGAATATGTTTGGCCTCGCGTCGTGGCATCGTTTATTCCTCCGGTTCGAAGGCAGTGATCGCATAGACGGTTGTCTCGTCCAGCAGCTCATACACGCATGCCAGGTACTTGCCCGTCGAGCTGTACCCAAATGCGATGGGACGACCGGAAGTCCGGCTGGTCTCGACACGATCGGGATCGCAGACAACTTCCGCGAAGTCGTCGATTGTCACGCCGTGCTGGGCGAGGTGAGCCTCGTTTTCGTCGTCCCACTGGAAGAAGTAAAACGGCATCTTGCCTCCTCTTGTATTAAAAGATAACCACGATTTCCTGCTCCAGCAAGGGCAAGCTTTGGGTTCAAGGAAGTCCGCACCGGAAAGGCGTTCATCGAAATCACGCTGCGGAGCAAATGTAAGTGCCAACCAGCGACAGGGTCGCTTGCTTAGCGGCGGAGCGTTCTGTTTGTTCTTCGGCCCCGACCCAACTTCGTTGTGTGCCCGGTCGGTATATCCACTGCCGGGGCTGTAAAGCCCCGGGAAACGCAGGAAAAGCAACTAAGGCCCGAAGGGTCGGCATAGTGAGAAGCGGTCGGTGCTGTGTCACCCCCCTGGGGTTCAGTTCGATGCCCGCACGTCGACCGGGGCCTGACGACCCCGGCAGTGGATGTTTCGACCCTTCGGGCCTAGCTGGCTCTAGCAACGTCCAGCTAACTGTCACCCGCCAGCTTGCCCTGAGGCACCTGTTGTCAAGTGAGTTATTTTAGCCGCGGGGGGGTGTGCCTCGGGCAGGGGTAAATTGCAAGCCGGACTGAATCTCGCGCGGCGAGTCTGCGGGCGTTCGCCAATCACGCCAAGCCATCGCCCCCACCGCGCCGCAACTCGACTCCGTCGGCGGCCATGATCACGTTATCCCGCATCTCCAGAGACTGGTGTCTTTAATTCGTCCGCCGGTCGGATAAACTGTCAATTCCGGTTTTATCCCGCACGTTCGCGCGCTAATTGATAGTTAGGCACCTTTGCACCCGACGGACGAACCATGAACGAACCTTTCTTGGGAACTCTTCGACCTGTTGAGCCTCGCACTTTGTGGCCCAACGAAGCGGCGGACTTCACGCCGTGGCTTGCTCATCCAGACAACATTAAACGACTTGGCGAGGCAATCGGACTTGAGCTTGAGGTCGAACACACGGAAGTAGCTGTCGGACCGTTTGCATCCGACATTCTCGCCCGCGAATCGGGAACTGGCAGTTATGTCATCATCGAGAATCAGCTTAACCGTACAGATCATGACCACCTCGGGAAGTCGCTTACATACGCAGCTGCCCTCGGTGCGAAGACGGTCGTGTGGGTCGCTCCTGAGTTCACCGATGAGCATCGGAAAACCCTCGACTGGCTAAACGACAACAGCATTGATGAACTCTCGTTTTTCGGCGTACAGGTGGAACTTTGGGTGATTGATGGATCGAAGCCGGCTGTGCGATTCAATGTCGTTAGCCGCCCCATCGAGCTTTTGAGGCAGGCCGTGGTCAGTGCCAAGACTGAACTCACGCCTACAAGGCGGCTCCAACTGGAATGGTGGATTGCATTTCGAGAAGCTCTGCTGGCGGCGAAGGCTCTACCCCGCGTCCAAGCTGCAAGGCCCCAGTATTGGTATGATATGGCGATTGGAAGATCTGGCTTCCACCTTTCGGCGACGGCCAACGTGGCCGATTCCATCATCGGCGTCCGCGTATACATGACGAAGCGGTACGGCGGCGATGCCGCGCTGAAGGAACTACTGGAGAGTCGTGCGGAGATTGAAAAGGAAGTGGGGGAGCCGCTGCTTTGGGATCCCAATCCTGAGTTCAGCGACAAGGTCATTTTGCTTCCACGAAAGGCTGATATCCGAATCAAGGATCAATGGCCAGAAAACTTGAAATGGATGGTAGATGCCGTCGTGCGCCTTCGTAAAGTATTCGGTCCGAGGATCAAGGCCCTTCAACTTGAGTCGATGGGGAACGGCGTTTCAACTGTCGAAGCGGACGAAGGTGCCTAAAACGGACGAAGTCATGCGGCCAGTGCTTAAGAAGATATTGCGGCAGGATGAAGGGGAGACTCTCTAAGTAAGGGCTGACGTGTTTATGGCCACCAGAACGACCAATCAACGGAAAGTGGCCAACAGACTAATCTCTGAACATTACGCCCGGGCGACCCCCAAGGGTCTCAAAACGCCTAACTGGAATTCCGCCCTCTGGCGGTACGTGGATCTACCTAAGCTCGTTAGCATCTTGGCAAGCAATGCTCTCCCTTTGATCCGCGTCGATAAATTCGAGGACAAATGGGAGGGATTCTCGGCTCCTTTATCGGAGAATGAATACTGCGGATTCTTTGCAAAAAACCAAAAGGAGACCGATTTAGAGCGATTCGAGCGAGGAGAACAGCTGCGCAAATTCTACTATGCAAGTTGCTGGCATCTGAGCAACATCGAATCAGATGCTATGTGGAAGCTCTACATGAGCGGTAACGAGGGATTGGCAATCCGCACGACTTACCAGAGCCTGATCTATTCGCTTCGGAAGGCTCCTCAAGAGTTTCTTATTGGCAACGTCCAATACACGAAGCCCTCGGCTGGTCTCTCCATGCTCCTTACTTGTATGACCAAGCGTCAGCCGTTCATTCACGAAAAGGAGGTCAGGGTAATCTGGCACGATACGGATGCCGAACAGGCCTACCGCAACAACGACGCCGATTCAGTGTCCAACACAGATGCAAAACCGGCCGTCAAACAGTTCCCATGCGACTTCAAGCAGCTAATCGAAGAAGTGTACATCTCGCCCAAGGCCGGGGCGTGGTTCGGCCCCGCTGTTAGAGACTTGCTCGAAAAATACAAATTGAAAGGTGTTGAGGTAAACCAATCGGTGCTGTCTGGCGACCCACCATGGCCGAAACGCATGGGATGATTCGCATTGTCCTCTTAGGAGCGCCGCCGGAAAAACACAGGGAACGAAGCTCGTTTTCAGACCACGTTGGTCGGGCCTAACGAACGGATGCAGTTGACCGGGCCGGCATCACGGCTATTCGAAGTTCAACGTCTCTCCAGCCGGCCCGGCAACTGATTCTGGCGTTAGCGTACAACTACGCAGTTCTGAAACATGCCAAGCGAAAACGACGTTCAATATCCACAAATCGAAGAGCTTTGCCGTACATTCGGAACTGTCTTGCGTTCGTGGCCGATGGCGAACGGTGGCCGCGAGTCATTCCGGCAAGTCATCTCCCAGAGTTGAACAGTTACTTGTTTTCGTTCCGAGCAAGCGAGTCACGGCAGCGGACATGCAGAATCACCGGCCACGACGTTTGATTTCCTTCGGCGTCAGAACGCAGATGAAACATGCGAGTCGTTTCGGTGGCAGTCTTGGAGGCCGTAATGTAAAACGTTCGTTCATTCTGCCCCTCGACGATCAGCAACCCATTCAGGCCGATGTTGTCGACATACACGCCGTGCGGCATGTTACGCCCCGCATCCGCCTTGCCGATGCCAACGCTGCCGTCGAATCCATTTCGCTCGACGCGCACGCGGGCCGTGATCGTTTCGCCGGGCGCGATGGTCAACTCCAGCGGTGCATCGGGAGTTGGCTCGGCTGACGCGTCGTTCGCGCCGAGGAGCTTGAGCAACAGTTTTGGTTTCTCGGCCAACTTGATTTCGCCCAAGTTGTTCACCTCGTTGGAGACTTGCTGTCCGCGAATCATGGCGATCGCGGTGACTTTCGTGGCCTTCGCATTCTCTGGAGTTAGCGGCGGTGCGTCGGGCAAGGCGTTGATCGTTCCCAACGCTTGCGTCTGGCCTTCTTCGATAACGATGGGTGTGGTGACCTGAAAACCGGGCGGCAAGCCTTCGATGTCGACGCGGATCTCGCCCTCGAAGCCATCGATGCGATCGACGGAAACCGTGAACTCTTTCCCGCTCCCTGCGTTCACCGTCGGATTCGCGCCGCCTAACGTCACCTTGAAGCTCGGCATGCGTGGTCGCACCGACAGGTCGTACTTAAAGTCCGCACCGGAAAAGCTCCGAGCGTCCGTGATGCGCACAATGTATTCACCATCCTGCGGTGCCGTGAACGAAAGCAGCGAATCGCTGCCGAATTTCCTGCGGCTCTCGTCATCATTCTCGTAGTACAGCGGAAACACGGGTAGTCCATTGGGTATCAAGTCGGCTCCTGGCGCGTGCGGTTCAACGATGTAACAAGGTGCCTGCAAGGCGTGAGACATCGGTGTCGTATCGAAATAGCAGAAGCGATTGCCGCTTCCCGGATAGACCTGATATCCCGAATCCGGCCCGCGCGGGTAATGCCACAACTTCACGACTTCGCCGTCGGCGTAAAGGAACTGATTCAACTCCATCTCTTGCCAGTTGTGGACACGATAATCATCGCTGGTGTTGGAATCCTTGCCGCGAAACGTGAAGTAAGAATCGCGAACCGCTTGCAGCAGAACGCGCTGAATCGAGTGGCCTGCGCTATCGAGAACTTCAACTCGTGAATCAAGTGGCGACTTTTGACGTTCAGCATTTACCTCGATCATCCACTCTTCGCCCGCCTTGGCCGTGAAGCGGTAAAGATCGGCATCAATCAACTGTCCATCTCGATTGGCGTGAATGACGCCTGCGATCTTCGCAGGTACCGCGATCGACTGCGCCTCGCCGGGAGTATCGTTCGGCTCGACGTCCTTCGCTTCGCTCATCTCACCCGCAGCCATCGGAACTCTCGTGACAACTTGTTCCCTCGCAGCCAACGCGCCTGTCGACCCGCCGACAATCTCGTAACGTCCCAAGCTGCCGTCCGCTCGTCCAATCAACAAAGAATTCTCAAACGGTGAAATCGCCAAACCAGTTGCTTCGTCCGGTTGGCGTTCATACAAATGCGTTTCTGTATACCCGCCCGTTTCCCACGACTTCATCGTCCGGTCGTCGGCAGCGGAGATCAGTGTCTTACCGTCCGACGAGAACGCCAGCCCAACAACAGCTCCTTCGTGAGCGAACCGTGCATACACAAGCGGATTTATGACTCGCTCCGTCTTCGAGACGAACTCCCACACACGAATGCGGTTGTCAGCACCGCCCGCTAACACGAACTTGCCGTCCGGACTGAAGGCCACAACGTACTGCTCCGCCTCGGGTTGATGCAACGTATCAAGCCGTTCGCCAGTCGCAACCAGCCACAGCTTCGCCGTTTCGTCACCGCTGGCAGTTGCCAATACCGTTCCATCGGGGCTAAACGCCAGGTCATAGATCGCATCGTTGTGACCTTCCAGCGTGCGTAGTTGCTCGCCGGTGTCCGCATCCCACAGAATCACGTTGCGATCGTAGCTGCAGGTGGCGAGAATCTTGCCGTCGGGACTCAACTCGGCGTCGTACATGATGTCACGATGTGCCTTGAATTCGCGGAGCAGCTTTCCGTCCGCGACATTCCAGATGCTGGCAACGCCGTGCAGGCCGGTGACTCCCGACGCGGTCACCAACTTCGATCCATCGGCGGAAAAATGAACCGCGTTCACTTTGCCTGGCAGATCGCCGAGTGTTAATACGGGACC
>CAUJKL010000195.1 GCA_963204995.1 Planctomycetota bacterium
GTACGACACCTACCGCTTGCCATCGTACGGCGAGACCGAACTCCGCCGCGAATTCATCGACCCGTTCTTCAAAGCACTCGGCTGGGACATCGACAACGAGCAGGGCAACGCCGAAGCCTATAAGGACGTCGTTCACGAAGAGTCGAACTACTCACCCCAGGCTCGCTTCGTCGGTTTCGTAAACGCGTTGCTAATCGGCGACCTGTGTCACCTAGCACGGTATTACGCTACAATTTGTCACGTTCAAGAGTTCGAACGGACAGCGGAATTGATGCCGTGCTAGATGCGACCAAGCAACTGACACTTTTTGGAACCGATCAGTCGGAGCAATCGAAGCGTAGCGATTCGACATTCATCGACAATATGCGACTGCCGGTCCATCGATGGTTCCGGTACAGTGCGGGATTCTCGGCGAGATGGGCTCAGCAGTTGATCGCAGAACGAGTATCTCGCGATCAATGTATTCGCGTTTTTGATCCTTTCGCCGGTTCGGGTACAACTTTGCTGGCCGCTCAGGACGCAGGTGTCGAAAGTTATGGGGCGGAGTCGCATCCCTTTATCAGTCGCTTGGCCCGCGCGAAGTTGGCGAGGTCCACCGATCCGACCGCCTATCGTGATTTCGCCTGTACGGTGCTGACGCTGGCAAAAGAACGGATCGGATCGGTCGAGGAGTATCCTCCGCTCATTCGCAAATGTTACCGTGATGAAACCTTGGCCGACTTGGACCGGCTCCGACTCGCGCTTGAAGATCAGCAAGACAAATCACCAGCGTCTGAGCTGACCTGGTTGACGCTCGTCGGCATCCTTCGGCGGACTTCGCATGTGGGTACTGCAAACTGGCAGTACGTTCTGCCGCGAAAAACAAAAAGTAAAACGGAAGAGCCCTTTGCCGCATTCTCTCAACAGACAGATACCATTTTCCGTGACATGCGGAGGACAACAAGCGGCCAATTGCCACGGGCCGAACTCATCGAAGGCGATGCGCGGACGTGCGAAGGCGTTCCCAGCGGCAGTGTCAATCTAGTTATCACGTCTCCGCCTTACCCCAACAACTACGATTACGCCGACGCAACTCGCTTGGAAATGTCTTTCATGCGCGAGATCGATGGTTGGGGGGATCTGCAACAAGCCGTCCGTCGACACCTCGTCCGTTCTTGCACTCAACATGTCCCCAACTCGGCCGCCGATCTCGAAGAGACGCTCGCGGCAGATCACTTGGCACCCATCCGAAACGAAATCACGCCGATTTGCGAAGAACTCGCCATTACTCGCCTCTCGAAGGGTGGGAAAAAGACTTACCATTTGATGGTCGCATGCTACTTCTCGGATCTCGCGCAGGTCTGGCACGCGCTCCGCCGAGTGTGCGAGTCGCCTTGCGAATTGTGTTTCGTCATCGGCGATTCGGCACCTTACGGCGTTTACGTGCCGGTCATCGAGTGGCTCGGGGCACTGGCGCTGGCCGCCGGATTCAAGGAATGGCGCTTCGAGAAAACTCGCGACCGAAATGTCAAGTGGAAGAACCGGAAACACCGCGTTCCGCTGTGCGAAGGGCGACTGTGGGTCACAGGGTGATTCATGGCGGAAGCAAAAGGCCACAAGTTCGGACAGACGCTGGGAGAATGGTGTGAGCAGGCCATTGAGCCGCTGTTACGGGAATTTGCTCAGCGGCATGGACTGTACCTCGACAAGAGCGGTCACCGCCCAGCGCGACGGGGCAAGAAGGTCAAATGGGTTGACGATTACGGTAACGCCCACGACCTAGATTATGTATTCGAACGAGGCGGAACGGATGACATTATCGGCACGCCCGTCGCGTTCATCGAGAGTGCTTGGCGACGGTACACCAAACACTCCCGCAACAAGGCTCAGGAGATTCAGGGCGCGGTATTGCCTCTCCGCGACCGTCATTACCGCAGCGCACCGTTTATGGGTTGCTTTCTCGTAGGGGTACACACAGCCGGCGCGCTGGAACAACTTCAATCCCTGGGATTCCACTTGCTGTACTTCGAGTACTCCACAATCATTGACGCGTTCAAACTAGTTGGCATCGATGCGAGTTTTGGCGAAACCACTTCGGATGCGGAATTCAGCAAAAAGCAAAAGAAGTGGCAGCGACTGACGGCAAAGAAGCGGGCTGAGGTCTGGAACAGCCTTCTGGAAACTAATCGCGACGCCGTCTCGAAGTTCATGGCGGCACTTGAATCTGCAGTGAAGCGGAAACTTTCCGCGGTTCGCATCATTCCGCTGCACGGGAACGCTCGCGAATATTTATCAATTGCCGATGCCATCACTTTCGTCCGTGATTACAACGAGGCCGACGAGTTGGCAAAGTTGTTGAGATATGAGATTCAGATCCGCTACGACAATGACGATCGGATCGACGCGCAGTTTCAGGATCGCAACGCAGCGATTCAATTTCTCGAGCACTACCACAGCGGCAATTGGATGCCTGTGAGAGAATAGCCGTGCGCACAGGGTTGACACGTCAGATCTCTGCGACGGGCGAGGAGATTGACCGGTTGGTGTACGAGTTGTACGAGCTGACGGACGAGGGAATCCGCATCGTCGAAGAGGTCACGTCTGTGTCATAATGGAATGTGAAGAGTGATTATTTCCCACTTGATGAGGTGCCGCATCTCTCAGCTCAAAGTAATCATAGAAAAACATTCGGACGGCTTTGTTGCCTATCCGCTGGGCTTGAATGGGGTCGTTGTAGGACAGGGTGATACGTATGACGAGGCGATGGCCGATGTCCAGTCCGCAATCCGCTTTCACATCGACACCTTCGGAAGCGACGTGCTCGAATCGGAATCGCCGGTACTCGATGCTTACCTTGACGAAGCGACACTGGAGGTTTGATGGGCAAGTTTCCCAAGGACGCGGCGCGGAACTGGAAGATGCTGACGCTTGAGCAGATTCGTCGTGAAGGATTGGAAGCGCTGCGCGAACGGCTAGGCCGCGCTGGCGTGATCCGCTTTCTCGGCCAGTTTGAAAATGGTGATGGCGACTACGCGAAGGATCGCCAAGATTGGGTTGATCGCACGACGCTCGCCGAGATCCAAGTGTCCGCGCGCCGTCTCAAGCAAAAGAAGAAGACTTGATCCCCGTAAAACAATCAGCGTGGCAGCTATTGCACGCCCGCCGAGGCTGATCGCCGTGAAAGACGACCACATCAACATTTTCTACAGCGACGAAGACGGCGGGTACATCGCCGACACCCCAGATCTCAAAGCCTGCTCGGCCTTCGGCGAATCGCCTGAAGTGGCCCTCAAGGAAGTTGAAATCGCCAAGGCCGTCTGGTTGGAAGCCGCTCGACAGGCTAACAAGCCGATTCCCACACCGAAGTATCGACCAGTAATCTACGAAGCCGGATAACGCAGAATGAGCCGAGCGTGTAGGTCGATCGACGACTGAATTGTGAATCACGACAAGATCTCACCAACCACGCGACCTTCCACCTCGGTCAGCCGATAATCACGGCCGACATGTCAGAAGTTGAGTCGCTCTTGGATCGACTCAGTCGTCAATTCGCGGTCGAGCCATAGAATACGCCGGGTGGCTCGGGTCGAGTCCGCGAGCCATCAGCCGCGCCCGCGTCCGTCATTGACGCGTCTCGCCGCGAAGGCGAAACTCTTCATCTGGCACGGATGTCCTTTTCCGGGAGAACAAGTCGCGTGGGCGCACCAAAAGAAATCATCGGCTTGGTCAACCGCTTCCGCGACCAGTACGACACCTACCGCTTGCCATCGTACGGCGAGACCGAACTCCGCCGCGAATTCATCGACCCGTTCTTCAAAGCACTCGGCTGGGACATCGACAACGAGCAGGGCAACGCCG
>CAUJKL010000196.1 GCA_963204995.1 Planctomycetota bacterium
GTCTTGGCGTGCTTGTCGACATAATCAAAGATCGCCACGCCCGTTGTTTCGCTGCCGGTGCCGGCAGTCGTTGGAATAGCGATCAGCGGCTTCAGCGGTCCTGGTATCGGCAAGCCGCGACCGATCGGTGCGTTGACAAAGTCGAAGAAGTCAGCAGGATGCGTCGAGTACAAGTTCGCTGCCTTCGCCGTATCGATCGTGCTGCCTCCCCCGACGGCGACGAACGCATCGCAGCCACCTTCAATCGCCGCAGTAGTTGCCGCTTGAAAACTTTCAGCGGTTGGCTCGACCGAGACGCGGGAGAACTGCTCGTACGCGATCCCCGCAGCTTGCAGAGATTTGCGAACGATCGTTCCTGTTGGCAAATCGACCAGTGCTGGATCGATCACCAGCATGACGCGTTTGACTTGCATCTGCTGCAAGTCCATTCCCACCTCGGCGGTCGTACCCGTACCGAAGCGGATGTTGGAGGCAGCCATTTGGAACGCGGTATCGTATTGCATGAGACAAACTCATCGAGAGTTGCGTAGCAGTAAGCTTCCAGCTTGCGAGCTGACAAGCTGGAAGCTTGTCGCTACGAGATCGTTCGCCGTTAGGCGGCTTTTCGGATCGCCGGGTAAGCATAACCCGTCGCGGCATCGTCCCAACGGCTGAGTAGAACTGCGACCAGGTGACCGCCAAACGCCAGCGACAACTTCAACGCATGTTGGAACTGGTTGTGGCGACCTACGAGCGGAAGGCAGTCGAAGTTGCAGACGGGATCGGGGTCGTTCAAGTTCAACGTGGGTGGGGCAAAGCCATCTCGCATCGCCAGAGCCGTGATCGCTAGTTCGGCAGCACCTGCGGAGCTGAGCATGTGGCCGAGCGATGACTTGGTCGCGCTGACGCAGGTATGACCAATATCAGTGCCGAATACCTGTCGAATCCCTTTGGCTTCGGCAGCATCGTTCTGCACGGTGCCCGTGCCGTGAGCATTGATGTATCCGATGTCGGCAGGATCGAGATGCGCCTCGTCGAGCGCCAATCCCATCAGATGAACGAGTGCGTCGCTTTCGGTATCCAACGAAGTGACGTGATGCGCCTGGGCCAGCGATTTAGCGGAGGAGATCTGTGCATAGATTCTCGCACCCCGGCGGAGTGCATGCCCTAACCGCTCGACGACAAACATCGCAGCGCCTTCACCAAAGACGAAGCCCTTGCGAGTTTTGTCGAACGGTCGGCAGGCTCGATTCGGATCATCGTCAGTGGCAAGAACTCGCATTTGGTTGAAGCTGGCAACGAACAACGGATCGATCGAGTCGCCACCGCCTGCCAACGCGATATCGCACTGCCCGTCGCGAATGGATCGTGCCGCAGTTAATATGCTGACCAACGAGCTGGCACAGGCAGTCGAATGACATATCTTGGGCCCGAGCGCACCGTACCGGCGTGCCAACATCGTGCAAGCGGTGTCGGGCAGCCATTGCTCCCACCAGTTGAAGTTGCCGGTATCGCCAGTCGGAAGTCCGAGCTGCTGATCGACCCACCGGACATCACCCATGTGGCTGGCTACCATGCACCCGAAGCGGCGAGGGTCGACTAGCGACAGGTCGAGGTTCGCGTCACGGATCGCCTCGTCCGCAACTCGCTCGCACATGGGCAGGACTTTCAACCGCCCCTCGAGCGGCACGCCCAGATCGACCGTAGCACCAACGATCTCGTTGTCATCAATGCCTCGCATACCGTTCAGGTATTTGAACTGGCTCTCGCCATTGCGAACTGCCTGCCAAACGGTTTCGCGGTCCAAGCCGACGGAGGCGAGTAAACCGATACCGGTGATGACGATCGGCTCGCGAACGATGGGTTTCATCGACATGCAACAACTCAGGTCTGATCAGGGCGAATGCAGTAAGGACAAGTAAAACGGGAATTTGTCGTTCCGCACGTCTTTCAATACAAAAAGTCGCCGACCGACGCCAGTGAGATTGGGGGGAAAACGGACTCAATTATCGAGATCGCGATTTTCGACGCCTGCATCGCTAGCGTGCTGGGAGTTTCCGGCCGTCACAAGACTTCCGCTAACTGACCGCTTTCAGAAGCTCAGAGAACAGGCTGGCACTGGCTCGTTGCGTCACCGCAGTCAATCGTGCCGCAGCCACGGCCGAATCGGCGAGCGTCATGGCCTTGACGAGATGGGCCGACTCCAGCGCCACATCCGTATCGGCGATACGACTAAGGCTCGAATTTAAGTTGACCGCCGTGTCCTCGAACAGATGTTGCACGGAATCGATTGAATTGCGCTCGTAGGCACCAAGTTCGGCTCGCGCAGACAAGACTTGTCGTCGAGCTTCCCCAATGATCGTAACCGCCGATTCGGCGTTGCCGCTAGCAACGCTCGCTACGCCGCCCGACCGCACGTCGGCCAGCGTTCCCGATTCGCCGCCGAGGGCAGTGCTGGTTAGTTCCGGAATATCGAGCGCGTGCGTATCGCCTGCGTTCCGCCCCGACAGAACGGTAACAGATTCCCCCGTGAATACGCGATTGCCAGCAAACCTTGTGCTCACGCCAATACGATCCAGAGCATCGATGGCCGCGTCGATCTCGATCTGAATCGCAGCCCGTTGGTCGGGCGAGGTGGATCCGTCAGCTGCCGCGATGACATTTCCCTCAATCTGGTTCAGGAGATCCCCGGCCTGGCCAAGCCCGCTGTCGGCAACGTGTACTAATGCCCGGGTTCGTTCGGTAGCTGCCGAGGCTTCTTCCAAGGAAGTCAACTCGCGATTCAACTCCGTCGCCGCGATCAAGGCGGCCGGATCGTCGCTGCCTCGGTTGATGCGATTCAGTGTTGCGAGCCTGACACTTGTCTCGCTCAAGCGATCAAACGCACGGGTAATCTGTTGCGTCTGTCTGCTGACACTGCCTGCCCCTGCCCCAATGGGAAGCATACATGTCTCCTGATGGCTGGAATTGCCGAATGACGAGACCGCAATCTTGAACGAGCGAGAGCCCGCGCAACTGAAACATAGCTTTCGAAAAGCACGGACGACGGAAAAATGTCGCAGCATTCCAGTTGCTCGCGGGAAATGCTTGCTCGCTTAGCCGTTGACGTACGATGAACTTGGTTCAACGAAGCAAATTGCCGGTTGTATGGGCCTGTCGTGCAACCAACTGTCTTCCTTTTCCTTACGCGTATGCCCCAACAATAGCCCGAGCCCGATCAATAGACCGCCGAAGATCGCCAAGGGAATCATTCCAAGACTCTTCATGAACCACTTGCCGACGCGATTCCAGCGCGTGATCAAATAATAGAACGAATAAAAGGGTACGAAGTGAAGGAAGCCGCATTGTAGGCTTTCTTGAAAGGCCAAGATGAGCATCCGGATGCTGTAGTAGATCTGAATGACAATAACGAAACCGACCAGAGAACACCCGGTAATGTGAAACGCGAGCCCTTTCGGCAGCGTGAACATCATCCCTGCGAAAGCGACGATTACCACCAAGCCAAACAAATACACGTAGGCCGGAGCACCGTGCGAGAGATTCTTCTTGTCCTCCTCTTTGTCGATTTCGATCTGTCGCGAGGCTCGTTCCAGCAACGAGTCGGCGGCTTCGCCATGACCGGCACGAGACGCATCGTGAATCTTGGCACCTTCGCGGTGTGTTCCGGACTGTAAGTCAAGCCCGCAAGCGACGCACATGATCGCATTTGGCTTGAGTTCGGCCTGACACTTGGGGCAACTCGGGCCCTTCTTCGCAGAGATGCCAACCTCATCGAACAAGTCATCCAAGCCACTCACCATGGCCTTCGCTGGCGCGGCTGCCGGACTGGGGATTCTGAGCGGTTGCTTACACTTCGGGCAACTGACGGCTTTCCCGGCAAGCTCATCTTTGGCGGCAAAGCTGGCACCGCATTTACAGGCGACTTTAATTGGCATGGGAGTGGCGTACCTGAGGTTGCTAATGGGGAAACGGACATTGTGCGCAGCCGCAAGCACAAACTCAACTCTACTGGGACATTATTCGGTTGCCGAATCGAAGTCGAGCCGCAAACGCATCCAGCGTCGTGCCTGGGCCTGCTGTCAAATTGGCAGATTAAGAAAGATGACGGCTCCGGTCGCGACGGGCAGGGTGAGTGCAAACTCCTGTCATTAAATCACTTGCGGATCAGTTTTTGGCTTTGGCGCGCGACTTGCCTTAGTAGCCTGCCTATTACCGGTGTGCGCAGTAATGGCAGCCTCGAAGGCCGCTGAAACGATATTCCTATGGCAATCTAATCATCGCGAGTTGAGAACTTCAAAAAGTTCTAAATTCGCACAGAGCAAAGACTGAGTGGAGGAAAACCACACATGGCGACAGCGACCAAGAAGCAAAAGAATTCTAAATCCGGCATCCAACTTCAACCCCTGGGCGACCGCGTCGTCCTGCAGCGCGAAGAATCGGAAGCCAAAACCTCCGGCGGGATCTTGCTGCCGGGTTCGGCACAGAACAAGCCAGCTCGCGGCCAGATCGTGAGCGTCGGCACGGGCCGATTGCTCGACGACGGAACTCGCGGTGCGTTCCAAGTCAAAGTCGGGGACCGCGTGATCTTCAGTAGCTACGCTGGCGAAGTCTTCAAGGTTGGCGAAGAAGAACTGCTGCTGATGCGAGAAGACGATATTTTAGCGGTGATCGAAGACTAGTTGTTCAACGGGCTCGCGTCTGGCGAGCCGAACAAAAATACTTGGTAGGGTGGGCTGTGCCCACCACTTCATTTGGTGGGCACAGCCCACCCTGCGGTAACAAAACAGGAGATTTGAACTCATGGCAAAGATGATTGCTTTTGATCAGGAAGCCCGCGAAGCGATTCGCCGAGGCGTTTCCAAACTTGCTCGTGCCGTCAAAGTGACGCTTGGCCCGAAAGGCCGGAACGTCATTCTTCAAAAGAGCTTTGGCTCGCCAACGGTCACCAAAGACGGTGTCACGGTCGCTAAGGAAATCGACCTGGACGACGTCTTCGAAAACATGGGCGCTCGCATGGTTCGCGAAGTTGCCAGCAAGACGAGCGATGTGGCTGGTGACGGCACCACCACCGCCACCGTCATGGCTGAAGCGATCTTCAACGAGGGCCTCCGCAGCGTCGTTGCCGGTGTGAACCCCGTTCACATGAAGCAAGGCATCGAGAAGGCTGTGGAAGATATCACCGCCAAGCTGCAAAAGATGTCCATCAAGGTCAAGGACAAGGCCGAGATGGCCAACGTCGCGTCGATTGCCGCCAACAACGATCGCGAGATCGGCGAGTTGCTGGCGGGTGCGATGGAAAAGGTTGGCAAGGACGGTGTCATCACGGTCGACGAAGGCAAGAGCTTGGCAACGGAAGTCGAGTGGGTCGAAGGTATGCAGTTCGATCGTGGCTACCTCTCGCCCTACTTCGTTACCAACTCCAACAACATGACCGCTGAGCTCGACGACGCCTACATTCTCGTCTTCGAGAAGAAGATCACCAGCGTCAAGGACATGGTGCCGATTCTCGAAGCCATCGTTCAGCAGGGCAAGCCGCTGTTGATCGTTGCCGAAGATGTCGAAGGCGAAGCGTTGGCCACCTTGGTTATCAACCGTTTGCGCGGCACGTTCCAATGCGTCGCGGTGAAAGCACCCGGCTACGGCGATCGTCGCAAGGCTATGATGGAAGACATCGCGATCTTGACCGGCGGCACGGCAGTGTTCGATTCGCTCGGCATCAAGCTCGAATCGTTGCCGATCACGGACCTCGGTCGCGCCAAGAAGGTCATCGTCGACAAAGACAACACGACCATCATCGAAGGTGCTGGCAAGAGTTCTGACATCAAGGCTCGTATCGATCAGCTCCGTCGCGAGATCGATAACTCGACCAGCGATTACGATCGCGAGAAGCTCGAAGAGCGTCTGGCCAAGTTGGCTGGCGGTGTCGCCAAGGTCAATGTTGGTGCGGCGACGGAGAGCGAGATGAAAGAGAAGAAGGCTCGTGTCGAGGACGCCTTGCACGCCACGCGTGCGGCTGTCGAGGAAGGCATTCTTCCTGGTGGCGGCGTCGCCCTGCTACGTGCGGCGACGAGCGTCAAGCCGGACGAAAGCCTTGGCCACGACGAAGTCGTTGGTTACAACATCGTCCTTCGTGCTTGCCGGGCTCCGCTCACGATGATCGCGGAAAACGCTGGCCAAGACGGCGGAATCGTCTGCGAGCGAGTTGCTGAAGCCAAGGGTAACCAAGGCTACAACGCTTTGACCGATGTCTACGAAGATCTGGTGAAAGCCGGTGTCATCGACCCGACAAAGGTGACTCGCACAGCACTTGCCAACGCAGCCAGCGTTGCCACGCTGCTGCTGACCAGCGACGCTTTGATTGCCGAGAAGCCCAAGGCTGCCGGCAAGAAGGGCCACGGCGGCGACCACGACATGTATTAATGAGGTGCGTAGGACGGGTCTCCTGGCCCGTCCGCCGCATGACGAGCCAAAAGACTCGTCCTACAAAGGAAGAACAAAGCCCGCTGGTCCGATTTGGATCAGCGGGCTTTTTTGTTGGTATCGGGTAGCTGAACTCGCAAGGTTCAGAAGCCAGAAGTCTCACGGCTTCTGCAACAAAAAAGCGACCGCCCGATTAAGAGCGGCCGCTGATTGTTTTTTCCTACGACGGACTGACTAAACGGCAGCTTCAACGCCCGCTGCTTCAAGCAACTTCTTTGCCGCCTCTTCAGTGTTTTCCCAAGTGAACTCATCGCCCGTGCGTCCAAAGTGCCCGCCCGCAGCCGTCTTGCGGAAGATCGGACGACGCAAGTCGAGATACTTGATGATCCCAGCTGGCGAGAGCGGGAAGATCTCGCGAACAAGCTCGCAAATCCTCTGGTCATCGATGCGGCCACTGCCTTGAGTATCAACGTAGACGCTGACCGGCTCACTGACACCGATCGCATACGCCAGTTGAACTTCGCAGCGTTTGGCCAAATCCGCTGCCACGATGGTCTTCGCGATGTGACGAGCCATGTAGGCCGCGCTGCGGTCCACCTTTGTTGGGTCTTTGCCGCTGAAAGCACCGCCGCCGTGACGTCCCCAGCCGCCATAAGTATCGACGATGATCTTGCGACCTGTCAGCCCACAATCGCCGTGAGGACCGCCAACCACAAACCGACCCGTCGGATTGATGTGGTACTTGATTTCGCGAGTCACCAATTCGGCGGGCAAGCATCCCTTGATCACTTTGTTGATGACAAAATCGCGGATCTCCTCGTTGCTCACTTCCGGAGCATGCTGTGTCGAGACGACAACTGTATCGATGCGAACGGGCGTGTCGCCATTATATTCGACCGTCACTTGACTCTTGCTGTCAGGCCGTAGCCAGTTGACCTCCCCATTTTTGCGGGCCTCGGTCAAACGATTCAAGATGCGATGCGACAGCGCGATCGGCAGTGGCATCAATTCCGGCGTATCGTCGCAGGCGAAGCCGAACATTAAACCCTGGTCGCCAGCACCGACGTCCTTCCCATTTTCGGCGTCGTCGTTCACACCTTGGGCGATATCAGGGCTCTGGCGATCGATGGAGACTGTCACGGCACAAGTATCCGCATTGATACCCATCTTATCGTCGGTGTAGCCGACTTCGCGGATCACGTCGCGGATCACCGCCGGATAGTCGATTACGGCCTTGGTCGTGATTTCACCCGCGATCATCGCCAAACCGGTCGTCACCAACGTCTCACACGCGACGCGGCTATTGGGGTCTTGGGCGAGCAAGGCATCAAGAATGCCGTCCGAGATCTGGTCAGCAAGCTTATCGGGATGGCCTTCACTGACGGATTCGCTTGTGAACAAATAGGTTCCAGATGCCACGGGCATACTCCTCTAAGAATGAGCGGCGGTCGGAGAGTATCTGCTATCGTTTGCAGAGTTTAAGCGGGCATTATAGGGTTGGCATTGGAGAATCGACAACCTCTAGTTACAGCCCCCAGACGTGGAAAATTGCACTTGAAATGGAGCGGGCAACAGTTCAATGGGCAGCGACCCGGCGATGCTGGCCAAGCTGCGCGTTCTTGATTGACCGAAGCAAACCCGTGATTATTGATGGACCTGTCAACATTCTTCAGAACACACGTCCGTAAAAGGAGTTGCCGCTACTTGGCCCAAAACACCGCGTAATGCCGTCGTCACGCTGCTCCGCAACGTGAACTCTGTGTTGGGAGTCGGCAGAGGCAATCTAGACGATCTCTTTGGTATGCGCTAAACTCGGTTCGAGACGCCCGATACAGCATTCAACGGAGATCTGATCATGGTCAAGACAGCCAGCACGATGTTGCCGCTGGGAACAAAGGCACCGGACTTTTCCTTAGTGAACGTCGACGGTCGGACCGTATCTCTCGCGGATTTTGACGGCAGTCAGGCACTGCTCGTGATCTTCATGTGTAATCACTGCCCGTTCGTAAAGCACGTCGCTGCGGAACTGGCGAGAATTGGCTACGAATACCAACCGCGAGGCGTCGCGATGGTGGGCATCAGCTCGAACGATGTAAGTGGCTATCCGGCTGACTCGCCCGAGCAAATGGTTCATGAGGCGGAACTCCAAGGCTACTCGTTCGCTTACCTGTACGACGAGACTCAAGAAGTTGCGACCGCCTACAAAGCGGCCTGCACGCCGGACTTCTTCCTGTTCGACGGCCAGCAGAAACTTGTCTATCGCGGCCAACTCGATGCGAGCCGCCCTGGCAATGAGATTCCAGTCACCGGCGCGGACCTTCGCCGTGCGCTGGATACGGTTTTGGCGGGCAAGCCGGTGCCTGCGGAACAGACACCGAGCATTGGCTGCAATATCAAGTGGAAGAAAGGTTGCGAACCCGACTATTTCAATCCGGCGGGGACTGCATAGTACGTCAGCCTTTCTAGGCCAGGGGTTTTAACACAATTCTGATGGCATGGGCGCGATGGATTTAGTTTGAACAGCAAGCCCGATAGGGCTGACACACCCCTTGCCGGGGCTATAAAGCCCTGGATGCGAACTTCCGAAGGGACAAAGCCCCGATAGGGGCGACACAGGCGGTGCGGAGCGAAGTGTGTCGCCCCTACCGGGGCTTCGATACAGTTCGGCCAACGATTCCGGGGCTTTACAGCCCCGGCAAGGGCTCTGCCGACCCTCCGGGCCGAAGACATCGCGCACGATGATTTAACATGCTGAAAGCCTGACGTACATCTATTCCCCGTTCCGACCCAACGGTGTGCGACCGTCGAGATAACGCCAGTTCTTGATGAACGCAATCAGATCGGCCATGTCTTGTGGCGGAATCGTCTTCTCTAATCCTTCCGGCATCAGTGAGACGCCATTTGATCGCATCTCCTCGATGTCCGTGCGGAGCAACGTAACCGTTTTGTCTTCCGGCTGTCGCAAAGTGATCGAAGTGGCCGTATCACTGGAGATGATGCCGGTCAAAGCTTGGCCGTCGACGGTGATCACGGAATAGCTGACGTAGTTATTGTCGATCGCGCGATTCGGCTGAAGTACGTCCGCCAAAATCTGTTCGGGTTGCTTCGTGCGAGAATCGGAAATGTCAGGAGCCACGTTCACGCCAATGTCGCCGACTCGATGGCACGTCGCACAGTTCTTCTGAAAGATCGGCTGACCGCGTTTCGGATCCGCTGCCATCTGCAGCACGACCTGATAGTCCGCCAACACCTTCTTGCGATCTTCGGGAATGGCGGCTGCCAACAATTTTGCGGCACGATCGTTGAGTTCGCTGTTGCGTTGTTTCAGAAGACGATTTACCTGAGTCGGCTCGAGTTCCGCAACTTTGATCTGGCCCGCTTCAATCGCATCGAGCAACATGATCGTGCGTGTCTCGTTGGCCAGCGCCGCATTGATGACGACTCGACGAATCGACGGCGAGTGACCCGCGAATTTAGTGATCAACTCTCGCCACGGTAGCGGATCGGCGGAACGACTGAGCTCGTTGATCGCTTCAATCCGCACCGCCAGCACGGGCTCCGTTAACGCCATCGCCACCAGCGCGGTGTAGTTCTCTTCGTCGTTCGCGAAAAGCTTGATGGCCTCAATGCGATCGATGGGGTTCTGCGACGCGTCCTGTGCAACGGCGGCCGCGCGAACAAACATCGCCTTCACGGCCTCCAGTTTCTGCGGTTCGACGGTGTTCTTCAACACGGCCGCGAGACTCGATCGGCGACGTGGCAGCGTCGATGCGAACGTTTGCAGCGCGATTCGCCTCAGCCGATCGGCTTGTTCGTTCGACGGCAAATCCAAAATCGCCGCGAGGACTCGCGACTCGGCATTCTCTTCGCTGCTCGCCGTTGCCAACGCGACGAACTCGCGGATTAAATCGACTTCGTCCGGCTTGGCCGCTCGTCCACCCCACGGGAGCTGGCTAACGATGCCTTCCAAAAGCTCCACGCTGCGCTGGCCGCTAGCGATGGCCACGGCCCTTCTCGTCCACACATCCCTTGGGTCGGCCAGGACGATGCTGCGGAGAGCCGACACTTCTTCAGCATCCGCGACGGGTGCCAACGCGAGTGCTACTTGAAAACGAACTTGAGGGAATTCATCGGCTGCTAATTTGGCGATCGCTTTGCGAAGGCCAGGAGCGTCGTCAACGCGAGCCGACGCGAGCACAATCGCCTGCGATCGAACTCCAGGATCGTCGTCGTGCAGGCCGGTGAGGATCTGCTCGTTGGTGAGCATGCCAAGTCCCGCGAGTGCCCACAGAGCATGCACACGTGCCGGGGAAATATTGCCGCTGGTGATCAGTCGATTCAGTCCATCGGCAGCCGATTTGTCTTGTCGTTCATAGATCAGTCGCGCCGCCGTCTCGCGCTGCCACGAGTTGGGATGCTCGAGCAAGGTCGGCAACGAGCTGCTCGCGGCTTCTCCCAGCTTCGGCCATCGAAACTGATCGGGCTTTGCTTGTGCCGTGATCCGATAGATGCGTCCTCGATCGGTGCCGAGCGCCAAGTCGGGCCGTTGCTTCAATTCGTCGGGCATGAACTGCGGGTGCTCGATCACAGCTCGGTACATGTCGACAACGTACAGGGCTCCGTCTGGTCCTTGAGCCAAGTTCACGGGACGAAACCATTCATCGGGCGACGCCAGAAACTCAACACCTTCGCGGGCCGGCCGTGACGAGAACGTCGCACCGTTCGTGCCGACGAGTTCACGATGCACCAGGTTGCCGGTTGGATCGCAGGTGAATCCGTTGCCATAGAATCGTTCCGGCATGCCATTGCCTCGATAGATCAAACAACCGCAGGCCGCCGTGAACTGACCGGCGTGCAGGTTCGACGTCGTCCAGGCGCGGCTGATCGCGTAGATTCGCGAAGCCTCGCCGGCGGCGGCAACGTCGTGAATCGCGGCGGGAGGAGCGTAGGCTGGATTGCGTGCGATATAGCGATCTTCGAGGACGATATGAATCAGCGGATTACGGTTGCTGCAAACGAATCGGTTGCCGAAATCATCAAAGGTCAAGCCAAACTGGCCGACGCCGGTTAAGGCTTCGAACTCGAAGCTCGTGGGATCGAAGCGGAAATCTTTTCCGTTCAACGCCACGACTTTGCTGTCTGGCTGGCGAGCATCGACCACCGAGCCGCCTCGCAATCCATTCGAGATATAGATGTGATTGTCCAGTCCAAACTGTGGGTGATTGGCTCGCAGTTGTGAGTTCTCTTGAGCGAACCCCTTGTACCACGACTCGCGCACGTCGGATCGTCCATCACCGTCGGTGTCTTTCATGTAAGCCACTTCGCCCGCCATCGTCACGATCACACCACCTCGCCACGGTTGCACACCGGTCACGAACAGCAGCTTGTCGGCGAAGACTTGCACGTGCTCGAACACGCCGTCGCCATCGCGATCTTCCAGCGTCTTGATCACGCTGCGCGGTTCCTCACCCTCGGCAGGTCCATGCGGATAGTCCCGCATCTCGACGACCCACATCCTGCCGTTCTCGTCGAATTGCACGGCGACCGGGTCGATGACTTGCGGCTCGCTGGCCACAATCTCCATCCTCAAACCGTCCAGAAGCTTGAAGTGTTTGAGAGAATCTTCCGGCGACAGAGGACCGGCAACCTGGGCTGTCGCTTCTTGAGCATCGACCATCGTCGCAATCGACAGTGCAAGAACCACAGCTAGAAACCCGATACGTCGTTGAGCAACCACAGCCATCGATCAATCTCCACAGGCAGCACGGACAGAATTCTTTACCTAGGATAACCTGCCGACGCGAGAAATGCAGGGAGCCACTCCCTGGCTAGCTGCGGATTTGAGAATGTCTCAACGCCACGTCGCGGACGATGGTCCCCATGTCGATGTTCGAGAGAAATCGGTAGTTCGTCGCAACAAAGACGAAGCCCTTGTCGACAAAAGCTTGCGGCTTGGTTTGCACGCTTGTCTTGTCATCTACCTGCCAACCACCGCAATGAAACAATGGAAGCATGATTGCATGTTCGGATTCCGCTTACCTAAAGTGGCAATGCGCTCGGGGACTCGATCTGCCACTTGATTCTCGCTCGCTTGCCAATTTCGGCGTTAGACATGAGGGCGGTGATTTTCGACGCGGCCGGTTCTACTGGTTGCGCAAGCAGCACGAAGAAGTTAGATTGGGAACGTATCCCGACGCTGGGGAGAGCCGCTTCCGCAGCGTTGACTCCCACTTGAGCCCGCTTAGAATGAAGTGCGTCCGCCGACAAACCCCAACCCTTTCCACGCTGCCACGTGCGGCGGGAAGTCCCTCCAACCTGGCAGCGAGTATTCTATGTCGCAACGTTGGCTAACCGCGCTTCCGGTCTATAACGAAGCCCAGCATGTCGATCGCGTGTTGGCCGAAGTTCGCCGCTATAGTAACGACATCCTGGTTGTCGACGATGGGTCGACGGACGGGACGGCGGAACTGCTCGCCCGGCACAGCGACATTCAGGTCTTTACACACGTGGTCAATCGTGGTTACGGGGCGGCTTTGTTCAGTGCATTCGAATATGCGATGCAGAACAACTACGAGATCGTGGTCACGATCGACTGCGACGGTCAACATGAACCGCAACGTATCCCAGCCTTCGCGGCAGCCTGCCAAGACGTTGATATTGTCTCGGGCAGCCGCTACCTGAAACAATTCGAGGGCGACAGCGAGCCACCGGCACAGCGTCGCAGAATCAATGTGCAAGTGACTGCTGAACTGAATCGTCGCTTAGGGCTGTGTTTGACGGACGCCTTCTGCGGATTCAAAGCTTATCGCGTCGACGCGATGCGGTCGCTGCAAATGACCGAGAACGGCTATGCGATGCCGTTGGAGCTGTGGGTGCAGGCGGCCCATGCCAACTTACGAATCATTGAACTTCCGGTGCCGCTGGTGTACCTGGAGGAAAAACGTTCGTTTGGGGGTGTGCTGGATGATGCTGCGACGCGATTGGAGTACTATCATCTCGTCCTCGATCGCAGCATCGCGGCGGTGGGAGGCGACAGCGAGCGGCTCGCCCTATCGAACTGTGCGGATGGCGTCTGATGAGTCGCGTCGATAGCGCGATCCAGTACCGTCGTCTTAGAAGCCCACAGGATCATGGCGGACGGCTGATCGATCCACCGCTGTCAGAAGTTCTTGAAAGACTCTCGGCAAATCGGATCGCGGCACGCGAACGTAGTTTCGACTTGCGCGGCAGATCAGCTGCCGAACTGTCAGCGGCAGCCCGATCGCATGTGCTGACTGCTGCGATCCAGTATACAAGTCGCTACAGAGACATCACCCCCTCGCTGAATGGCTCGAATGCTCCGATCACGATGACGGGGCATCAACCCGAGTTGTACCACGCCGGAGTCTGGTACAAGAACTTTGTCCTCGATCACATCGCGCGCGAGCAGCAAGCCGTGGGCATCAACCTGTTGATCGACAACGACACGCTGCGACAGGCGGCAATTCGTGTTCCGACCGGGACTGTCGACGCGCCGATCGTCGAGTCGGTAGCGTTCGATCAGTCGCAAGAAGAGGTGCCCTTCGAGGAACGCCACCTGATCGATTCCGATGTCTTCGATTCGTTTGCGGAACGAGTTCGCGCGAAGTTACTCCCGTCGATGGAAAGCCCGCTAGTTGGACAGCTGTGGCCCGAGGCGATTGCCGCATCGCGTTCCAACAACAACCTCGGAGCCTGCCTATCGCAGGCTCGCCACCAATTGGAAGCCGCTTGGGGCTTGAAAACGCTCGAACTGCCCCTGAGCCAAATCTGCGATGGCGAGCCGTTTCGCTGGTTCGCAACGACGATCTTGACTCGCCTGCCGGAGTTCCAGCAGATCTACAACGACTCGTTGTTCGAATACCGCCGAGTCAACCGCGTTCGCAGCCGCTCACATCCCGTCCCGCCATTGGCGACGGATGGTGCATGGCTCGAAGCGCCGTTCTGGCTATGGTCGTCAACCGACCCGAGGCGTCGCCGCCTGTTTGCTCGCCAGGTTCGGGACGGCATCGAGATCACCGACCTTCACACCGAGCGACACCATCTATCGATTTCGTCAGATGGCCCATGCGAGGTAGCCGTCGAACAGTTGCGGCAGTTGCGTGACCAAGGTGTCAAGCTGCGTTCGCGTGCTTTGGTAACCACGATGTTCGCGAGAATTTTCCTCTGTGATCTGTTCATTCACGGCATCGGCGGGGCGAAGTACGATCAGTTGACGGATGCGATCATCCAACAGTTCTTTGGGATTGCGGCACCCGACTTCTTGACAGTTACCGCAACGGCCAAGCTACCGATCGAATATCGCGAGGTCACGGATACCGATATCCGCGCGATCCAATGGCAGCTCCGCGAGTTGCGTTTCAATCCCCAGCGTTACCTCGATTCCACACCAGAAGCCACACCGCTTGTCGAGGCAAAAGAACAGTTGATCGCGGCACAACCCAACGTCGATCAGCGAATCGATCGACACCGGCAAATCGCCCAGCTTAACGATGCGATGCGGCCGATGGTCGAACGACAGCGAGTGAACTTGCTCCACGCACGCGAAGATCTGATCGAACAAAGAAGAGCCGCGAAGCTCCTGGGATCGCGCGAGTACTCACTTTGCTTGTTTCCTGAGACAACTTTGCGACCTTTACTACTAGACATTTTAGGAAACAATTATAAGTTAGACGGACGGTAGAAACCCCGATGGATCGACCGACTTCGCAGAAGGGATGCTGAGTCATGACTTCGACTGCTGCAACGCGTAGTAAATCTGACCGCCAGACAGCTCTGGCAACTGACACCGAGACGAGCCCCCCGCGGTCTCGCCGACCGGTGGCGGTGACGGAGTCGGTATTGGGTGCGCTTTCTCCCCCGCATCGCTTCGGCACGGATCAAGCATTTCGCATCGTACCCGCGCGGGCCGGCGACCATCACGACCTTCATGCGCTGCTGACCAGCATTCTGCACCAGCCTAGCTCCGCTGAGTTTCATGCCCAGCTGGACGATCCATTCTACGAGCCAAGTGATCGGTTGTTGGTCAAACGCAGTTCTCAGATTGTTGGCCACGCGCGAGTTTCACATCGTGAGATGCAATTTGCAGGCAGGCTGTTGCCGGTGTCGACGCTGAGCGACCTCGTGGTGTTGCCTGAGTATCGCAACGAGGGCTGCGCCAGGGAGTTGTTAAAAGCAGCAGAACGATCGATTATCGAAAGCGGTTCGCAAATCGCGTTTCTTCGAACGCGACAGCCCGAGTTCTTTGCCCGTTACGGCTGGACAATCGGCGTTCGCCATAGCTATTCAACGGCCGGGGCACGCGACATTCTGTCGAGACTTCAGCAGCGTGAAACGCCCGCGCATAACCCGCTTGCGCCAGACGCTATCCCGCTCAATATCCGTATGTGGCGACATGTTGAATTGTCGGCCCTCACTCGACTGTACTCGCAACGCATCGAAAACGCTTACGGATCGTTATCGCGGACGGAAGCATATTGGCAATGGCTCGTTAGTCGCCGCGCCTATGACAGCATTTACGTAGCGATAAATGGTCCCGACAAGTTGGAACTCGACGATGCGTTGACTCCAATTGTCGGTTACGCCGTGATGCGAGAAGGCCGGATTGTGGAACTCGTCACCGCACCGCAGCACGACAACGCCGCCGCAAAACTTCTCGCCCGAGCCTGTGGCGACGCGATCGAACACGATCTGCATCATGTCCGGCTCGACGCGGCACCGAATGAACCTTTACATCAAATTCTGGCCGAAGCCGGTGGTCGGCAGTGCTTCGGCGAATCGGATAATGGTGAAGTCACGATGGTCAAAGTGTTTGACCCGATGCAATTGCTCGTTGATTCGTTCGAGTTGATGCACCAAAGAGTCAAGGCGGCCGGACTCAGTTTGCCTTGTGATCTTGGCCTGATGATCGAGGGGCAGCGATACGCCATCTCCATTCGTCAACGCACGGTCAAGTTGCTACACGAGAAGCTTGGGCGGAGCTACCTCGAATGCGGGTTCCACGAACTCACACAACTATTACTTGGCCACCTCAATGTTACCGAGGCAGTCAATGCCGGGAAGATCATCGCTTCGACTCGCGTTGCAGCCGATACGGCAAGCGTCATATTCCCACAGTTGCCGTTCTGGCGTCCTGCGTTCGATGATCTGCCAGCGTAACAAGAATCGTACGAGATCTCGAACGCTTTCATTCAGCTACGATGTGCTGCCGGACTCGCGGAGTTTCCGCCCATATTAAGCGGGTTTTACGGATCGAGTGCCCTCGACGGGCCTGGATGAGGGGGCTGCTGGTTTGCGTCGCCGTGGCCAAGGCGATAGACTATTTTGATGGAATCGCAAAGTGATCCGAACCGACATCGTCATAGATAGGGATATCGAAACGTGAAGGCCAAACTAATTGTGGTCGGAGGCACCGCCAGTACAACCGAGGTGATCCTCCGGTTGCCCGCAATTATCGGGCGCGGTCGGAGCGCTCAAGTCACCATTCCGCATTCTTTGGTCAGCCGCCAGCACTGTGAGATTTCGGAATGCGAGGGGCAACTTGTCGTGCGCGACCTCGACTCGCTGAATGGCACTTACGTCGGCGACGAACGTATTTCGGAAGCGGTCCTCGCGCCTGGGGCCTTGTTGACTGTGGGGACCGTCACGTTTCGGGCCGTTTACGATGTCGGCAACGGCGACTCGTGTTCCGATGACGGAGACGAAACTTGCCTCGAGACGGCGACTCCGGGATCGAGCGAGGCACGCCTTGCGGACTTCGAAACGCTTTCCGTCGATTCGGCTTCGCTAAAAGATTCACGCCTGCCGCCGCGAGTGTCGGATACCGACGAAGCTGAGACGGAGCAGATGTCGGATCGTTCAACTAACCCGCCGCTAGAATCTGCGTCCCACAACTCGGACTAACGGAACCTCCATGCTGTTTACGATGCCTTTGCGCTTCCTTCGTGCGCTCACTTTGGTCCTGCTCCTTCAACCAGCTGGCTGTTCTCAGAATCTCGCCGTCGAATCGGCGGAACCGCAACCAGCGACCGAAGCCCAACCGCCCAACAAAGAGAAGCCGACGAATCGGCTGGCGAAGGAGACGAGCCCCTACCTGCTGTTGCACGCTCACAATCCAGTCGATTGGTATCCGTGGGGCGACGAGGCGTTTGCCAAAGCCAAGGCGGAGGGGAAGGCGATCTTTCTCTCGGTGGGATACTCCAGTTGCCATTGGTGTCACGTCATGGAACGCGAATCGTTTGTCGACGAAGAAATCGCGGCGTACATGAACGAACACTTCGTTTGCATCAAAGTCGATCGCGAGGAACGCCCCGATGTCGATTCGATCTATATGACGTCGGTCCAGATCTACAACCAGGTCACCGGAAACGGGCGTGGCGGTGGTTGGCCGATGTCCGTCTTTATGACGCCTGACGCCAAGCCGTTCTTCGGCGGCACCTATTTCCCGGCCCGGGACGGTGATCGCGGAGCGGGCACCGGCTTCTTCACGTTATTGAAACGTGTGCAAGAGTTTTGGAGCACGCAGCGCGAGGCGATCGAACGTGACGCGGAATCAATTACTCAGTTAGTCAAGCAAGAGTTGGATCGGCCGCGAACCAGTGCCGATTCGACGATCGACCCCACGATCCTGGATCAGGCACTTCAGTCGCTCGCCGATCAGTACGACCCAGAGTACGGCGGCTTTGGTTTCACGCCGACCAATCCGAATCGTCCCAAGTTCCCTGAGCCACCGAATCTCGACTTCCTCATCCATCGACTTCAAAGTGGAAAACTGAGCGAAGCAGATACGGCGACGGCGACAAAGCTGCTGGTCGGGACGCTAGAACGCATGGAGATGGGCGGGATTCGCGATCACTTGGGCGGTGGCTTTCATCGCTACAGCGTCGATCGCTTCTGGCGGATTCCGCATTTCGAAAAGATGCTTTACGACAACGGTCAGCTGACTTCGGTGTACGCCGAAGCTTACGCGTTAACAGGTCGCGAGGATTTTAAGCGTGTCGTGGACGAGATGCTCGCCTTTGTTGGTCGCGAGATGACCGACGAGCGAGGTGCGTTTGTTTCGGCCCTCGATGCCGAATCGGAAGATGAGGAGGGAAAGTTCTATCGCTGGGAAAAGGCAGAGGTTGAGAAGCTGCTCGTGCCCGCTGAATTCAAGTTGTTCGCCCAAGTCTACGGCCTGAATGCTGAGCCAAACTTCGACGGTGCGTATTACGCTCCGCAACTTTCAAGAACACCGAAAGAACTTGCGGAACAGACTGGCATGTCGGCGACGGATCTGGAGCAAGCGTTAACTCGCATTCGCAAACAGCTTCTCGCCGCGCGCGATCAGCGACCGCGACCGCTGACCGATACGAAGATTCTCACCAGTTGGAACGGGCTCATGATCCGTGGCTTCGCAGATGCGGGAAGAATCCTGCGAAATGAAAGCTATTTAACAGCTGCCTCCCGCGCGGCTGAGTTCGTGCTCGCCGAATTGCGAACGGAAGACGGGCGGCTGGAACGCACTTATGGGCAAGGCAAGTCGGCCTTGAATGCGTATCTCGATGACTATGCTTTTCTCACAGACGGGTTGATCGCCCTGCATCGAGCCACCGGCGACGAGAAGTGGTTGCAGGCAGCTGCGGACCTGACTGCGAAACAAATGGAACTGTTCTGGGACGAGAAGAACGGCGGCTTCTATTTCACTTCGGGCGACCATGAAACGCTGCTCGCTCGCGGACGCGATCCAGTCGATGGCGTCGAGCCCGCCGGTAACTCCGTGGCAGCGAGTAATCTGGTATACCTCGGGACGGCTCTCGACAAGCCAGAATACTTGGAGCGGGCGAAACAGACGGTCGATTCTGCCGCCGGTCTGCTGCAACAGGCACCAGGAGCCGCCCCCCGCTTGTGCGTCGCCTACCAAGCGTGGCTCGAAGCGACAGTTCCCTAGTGCGTTCAGCTTAGTTGCGGGTGTCACTGCTGGCTCGTCCAGCAGTGCCGAGTCCAACGTAAATCACTGCTGGACAAGCCAGCAGTGGCACCCAAGTAATGCTGGACAAGTCAGCAGTGGCACCCAAGCACTACTGGACAAGTCAGCAGTGGCACCCAAGCCCGAGCCGTCGAGCATGACACAGTGGCACGCCGGCAGCGTCTCTGCTTAGACTGGGGGCACCTCTGACTCCGCATCCGATGTAAAGGTTACCATCTCATGCCAAGATTCTTCCGCACTCTCATCACTCCGTCGATTTCCTTACTGACCGCGCTCGCAATCGTTGCTCTATGCACTTTGCCCGCCAGCGCAGAACGTGATCCGATTCGACTCACCGACGGTCCTATGCTGGGCAACCCCACCGCACACTCCATGCTGGTTTGGGCGAGGACTTCCGATGCGGGTGAGTTCACCGTTCACTATGGGCTCGATGCGGAGCGACTGGATCAAATCAGCAAGCCAGCGATGACGAAGATCGAACACGACAACGGTCTACGGCCGAAACGACTGTAGCACCACCAGCGGTCAATCGCAGCGAAACAACAAATCCCGATAGCCGCGCTGCTCGACGATCGTCTCGAACGCTTTCAGCGTGCGGCGTAACTTCGATCGGATCGTATTCTCGCACAACCCGGTATCTTCCACTAACTTCGAGATCGACAACTCGTGAATGCGGCGCATATGGCGGCCAAGGCCAGCCTCAGAACTCCTGATCCAGGAACCGAAAACTCTGGGATTCAGCGGATTCTCGATGAGGTAGTGGGAGAATAAAGTGATATCAGAATCCAATTCGTGGTCGTCTTGAATTCGTGGGGCCGGACGATGTGCTCCCACGAATTCAGGACGACCGCGAATTATGGTTCACCGTATTTCTGCCGGATCAGGAGTTCTGAGCCTGCGATCACGCTGCGCGAGCGAAAGCCCCACGGCATATGCTTCTTCAGCCGAAGGAGCGGCTTGGCGGGTCGCCAACTCACTCAAGCTACGAGTCGGCGAAAGGGCTGCGCCCAAAATGAGAAAGCGGCGACGAGTCGCACGCACTCCATAGTTTTGGACTGCGGAGACTTGTCACCGCTTTGGTATTCTCCGCCGCGCAGCGGCTTTCAAGCGTGACGACGGTCTACGGCCGAAACGACTGTAGCACCACCAGCGGTCAATCGCAGCGAAACAGCAAATCCCGATAGCCACGCTGCTCGACGATCGTCTCGAACGCTTTCAGCGTGCGGCGTATCCTTCGAACGGATCGTATTCTCGCCCAGCCCGGTGTCTTGCGACAGTTCCGAGATCGACGCCTCGTGAAAGCGGCGCATGATGAACAACTTGAAATCGAGATCGCTGACGAATCGTTCCAGAACGTCGAGTGCTTCGTGCAGAACGCTGTCGTCCCACTGCTGTTCCGCGATGCGAGCCGGTTCGCGCGCGGGGCCGCAATACGTGTCGAAATGAACGCCCACGCCGTATTCGCGCGAGCGGATTCGGTCGCGGACCTGATCCACGCTCACGTTTCGCACGCGACTGAATAACCAGGCTCGAAAGCTTCCCTTCGATGGATCACAATCGAAGTTCTTCAGGTCGCGAATGACGATGATCCAGACCGACTGGACTAAATCTTCGAGTGCTTCGCCTCGTCGCACTCCGCGGGACAAAGCGAATCGTCGGATGAGCGGATCATACCATGCGTAGAATTTGCGCCAGGCGGCCAGCAGTTGGGGGTCTTCGACTTTGCCTTGCAACGACTGGCGAAAGAAATCTCGCGTGGTGTGGATAAGAACAAAGTCCGAGGGGCGTCTGTCTTTGCGACTAGCCATCAGTTCGGTCGCTCCCTGAGTCGACGAGACCTCGTCGGAAAGAAAGTCGCAACCGCCCTGTCGCAACATGAAGTTGGCAAATTCTTTCGTTTAGTAGCAAGCCGCAGGCGACTGCATTTACCGAATTCGCCGACGCGTGCGACTGGATGTTAAACGAGTTTCGTCAAAATACCAATGCGACGTCCTTACCGCAAGCAAAACAGCACGACGATCTTCAACGTTCAAGCAGGCATGGTAAAATCCTTGTGATGTTGGGGCTAGCCGATGGCACGTCAATCGACGAAGCTCGGACGATAGATGTCGACGATCATGGGGACTTTGCGCTCGATGAATCGCTTGAAGAACGCCGTCATGCCGTGCTGGAGTTCGAAGTCTCGTTCCTCCGTGCAGAGCGGAACGACTGTAAAGAAATGCACCTGCCCGCCATCCTCACGCTGCAGCGGTTGGCCGAGGTTTGCAAAGTCGGGTATCAGTAGTAAGCAGGTTTGTTGCGTGTTGGGGCCGAGTGGCTCGGGCGGGTCGGCGCTAGAGATGATCGTCCCTGGCGGGGCGAGCCAAGTGTCGTTCAGGTGCGGGATATAGGCGGCCTTCCGCAGCCACTGGACGGGCCAGAGCCATTGCGGGTCGCCATTGGCATCGCGCGGATGCGGCCAATCGGGCGGCAGATGCATCACCAGTTCGGCATACTGCCACGCCTCCTGGTCGGGTGAAACCTTCATCGCCCGGTCGCTCATGCCGTTGGTGAACAGCACCAAGTACGGATGCTCCTCGTTGGGACGGATGACGTTGATTGCCACCGACATATCGTCCAGGACGGGTAGGATCTCCTGCATTCCAAGTTCATCGACCGGCCCAAACCGCTCGGCCATGTATGCGACGATCTGTTCATGCACCGGATGCTCTTCCGACCACTCTTTCTGCAGCATCTCCCACACAGGCTTGTCCACGCCTTCGACTGGCGGGCGGCAGCCATGTGCTTCGAGCAGCGCGACAATTTCCTTCTGACCGTCTTCCTGCGCCCTGTTCAACGCGTTACGCAGTTTTCCACGGTCAACACGGTAAACGACATGCGGATCGATACCGGCCTCAAGTAAATACCTAACCACATCAATGTGCCCTTCCCGGATCGCCATCAGCAAAGGGTTTCGGATCGGATCGCCGTAAAGGTCAAATTCCCCGCCGTGTTCCCGCAATAACTTGACCATCTCCAGATGCCCTCGGTCCGCTGCATAAGTCATTGGAGTGGCTTCCCATACTCCGCCGCGATGGTTGACGTCCGCTCCTAGCTTGATCAAGTGTTTGGCCATATCGATGCGGTTCTTTTCTACACAATAATGAAGGTATGAGCCATCACTGTCGATGGTCGGATCACCCTTGGCCATCGCATCTTCTGGTTTAACTATTTTTATAAAGGGTTCTAACGAATCGCCGCGAACGGCGTTGAGAATCTCGATACGTAGTGCCATTTCTTTAGCCTCCCCTACTTATTCGCTGCGATCTTGCCAAGCGAGCGAAGCAAGTCGATGATGTCGTCACGATCTTTGCCGGCTTTGAATGCCTTATTCAATTCATCGATCACGAACCTCATCGGCAGTTTTCCATGTTGCCCCGCTTTGTTCGGCGCCCAGACCAGGATGTCGGCGCTTACAAACGGGTCGATTTTGTGCTTAGTCCACAGAGTCTTCTGGACTTGAAGGATTTCGTCAGCCAGTTCTTTCGACCCGGCGAGCTTCTGCAAGATGTGGTGCAGATGCGGGTCGTTCATGTCATCGGGTTTGATTTTCTCGAAAAATGCCGCATCTTCCGGGTCCATGTACTTGCGGAAATTCCGCTTGAGGGTGTCGGCGTACTCTTCGTACTTTTTGAATTCCTTCGGGTCCAATGTGCCCTTGAGGAAATTGTCCCGCAGTTCGAGGAACTCGCCGCAATCCCACGCTAACGCATTGTGAACGAGAATCCCAAGCTCGGTGACCTCGTACACATGCTCGCCAGCAACTTCGAGATTGTACACCGGCGCGACGTCTGGCAGCGACTCAACGCGAGCGACAATCGCAAAGCCGCTACGCGTCCGAACTCGCTGGCCTGGCTGGAACTCGCCAAGACCGCGCCAGTCGCCTTCATCCGGTGCCCAGACCGGATGGTTTCGCGTACCCGCCAGGGTTGTGCCATCGGCGAACGTGACCCGAACGAGATCGGCAGTTCGTCGTGTGACGAACCGACCCGTCACCACAGCGCCGTCACCGGGCGGAACGTCGGGACCGTCTTCGATCGAGCGGACCAAACCTCGGCCTTCCACTTCGATTTCGGTCAGTTCAAACGAGAACTATTCACCGACCCGCAACCCATTCCGCTCGATCCACTCCAGAGACCGCAACAACTCGACATCGACAACAGCGCCGTTGGCATGGCGAACTTCGAGCGAGATCGTTTTCCAACCGATGCAACCTTCGTTCGCGGCGTCAAATCCCACCTCTTCTCGTTGCGGGTTCGCTGCGGAAACCCGCTGACCGAGTTGAATGTCCTTAATTGCCACTGCGGCTTCATTGGCCTCGGACAAAGCCGTAGTCCGTTGCTCGACTGAATCTGTTGCAACGGATACAGCCTTAGCCAGCGCTGGTGAGGCCACCCAGCACGGAGTCTCGGCAACAAAGCATCCGAATCGTCCAACGGCCTTGGCAACTTCATCGGCCGGAGTCTTGCTCACATCTCGAACTACGGTCACGATCTCATCCAGCTTGCCCATCAGCTTGTCGAGCTTGCCGCCCTTGACGAACAGCTTTTGGACGATCTCGGCGATGTCTTTGGCCTTGTCCCACTTCTGCAACTTGGCGGCCAGCGCGGCGAAACTCATCAACGAGTCCTGGAACCTTTGATCCGTTTACGGCCCCGATCCTGAGAACGACGAGCCAGTTGAGCAATTCAAGTCAGGCACAGCCTGACCTACTTAACTGCCGTCCGAATGCTCGTCCCAACCCATCGAACCGCTCGTCACACTCGTCACCCCGCCGCCCGACGACGAACCGCCCGCACCGGAACTCGGACTCGCGCCAATCGAATACGACACCGTCCGGTCATCGAACGACTGGTTGCGATAGTTGCCGTCCTCGACGTGCGACCACTCGCCGTACGAATAGCTGTGGCTGCCGTCGTTCGGATCGGTATAGTCGTT
>CAUJKL010000197.1 GCA_963204995.1 Planctomycetota bacterium
TGATTGCTGAACGGTGATCTCGCTCGAGACACGAATCACATCGTCGCCGCCATTGCCGTTGATCTCGACGCGAGAAATCGTCGGCTGACCGAACATCGCGTCGATAATCGGCGTGCGATACAGTACGCCCGTGGCGGACAGCGTACTGCCGCTGCCGATCGAGCCGCCGACCGTGCCGATATAGATGGCCTTGGCGTCCGATGTATCACCGCGCTCCGTTCCGTTATCGTTGTTGTCGTCGCCGACCGCGATGAGTTCGCCGCACGCCGATCCCTCGATACGAAGTGCGAGAGTACCTGCCGTATCGACGTTGACCGCATTCACCACGGAGACAACGGCGTTGCCCGTGGAGCCGGACAACGTGATCGTGAACTGAGCGTTCTGTAACGCCGTGCTGTTGATCAGAATGTCGATTCGTGTCAGGTCGGTCGCCGACACGGGGCTTGTCGCCAGTGCCGATGTCCCGGCATCGAAATACTGGAACGTCTGGCCGCTGGTGATCCCGAAAGTGCCTTCGGAAACCGAGATCGTCAGAATGCCGTTCCGCCAACTGGCGTTAAACGGCGAAGTTCCGCCGACACCCAGCGTCACGGCACCGTCTGCGACATTAGGCAAGTGACAAGTAGCGTTGCCGAAGTCGTACGAATGCGTGGTGTCGGGATTGTTAGCGCCGCTCAGGACAACTTTGAAAGCACCGCCAGCGACTGGTATCGCGCCAGGATCGACTTCGAGTCGCGTTTGATGCCAACCACTTTGCTCAACTTCGCGGACGAAGTACGTCCCGTTCGGCAAGCTTGGTCCGAATCCGTACAGACCGTTGGCGGCGGTAACCGTACTGGCGACGAAGCGATCTTGCCCGCGAAGTTCCGCCGTGCCGCCGCTGTTGTAGATATTGAAGGCAGTGCTATTCACTGGGGTTCCAGTGGCCGGATCGGAAAGCGAAAACGAATTCGCGTTGATGACCGTGAGTCGGTACGTCTTGTCGTTGACTTCCGTCATTCCGCCAACATTGGCGAAGCGGATGAGATCACCGGTCGTGAATCCGTGGTTGTTACTCGTGACAACGGCAGGATTCGCTTTTGTGATGGCAGTTACGAACACGGTAGCACCCGCGAATGGATTTTCCGGCTCGAACTGCCCGTCCCCGTCATCCTCGTACAACTGAATCGTCCAACCGCCGAGAGATGTCTGAGTCGCCAAGGCAGCGCCCGAATTGGCGTCTAAGAACTTTCGACCTTTGATACTGGCAAAATCGTTGTCGAGGATGATGACCGTGTCTTCGTCGCTGGTGCCGATCGTCGCAGCGCTATTGTTCGTGCTGGTCAACGTCACGATGACCGTCTCGTCTCCTTCGATATCGGTGTCCTCAACGATGCCGGTGACGTCGATCGTCGCCGTGGATGATCCGGCGAGAATTGTCACCGAGCTGCCGATCGCTTGATAGTCGGTCGCGGGAGTCGCCGTACCTCCCACGGTGAAATTCACTTGAATACCACCGGTGGGTGCCACGCCCGCAGCCAAGGCGACGGTGAACTGGCCATTGTCGGTGGCTGTTTCACTGGCCGTGGGATCGGTCGCGGTGATCGAGACGGTCGTCGCGTCGTTGTCCTGAATCGTCACGGTCGCGTTATCGGGAGTGCCGACATTGATCTGTGCGTTGCTGGTGCTGGTGAGTGTAACAATCACAGTCTCGTCGCCCTCGACGATGTTATCGTCGACGATGCCCACGACATCGATCGTCACGGACGAATTACCCTGCAGAATGCGAACCGGACTCACTAGCGCCGCGTAGTCAGCACCTCCGTCTGCGGTACCGGTAACGGAAAACGAAACATCGATCCCGCCCACGGGTGCAACACCGGAGGAGAGAGAGACGGTGAACTGACCATTATTGGTTGCCGTCTCACCGGCGTTAGGATCGTTCGCCGTGATCGAGACCGTCGGGGTATCATCATCTTTGATGGTGACGACGTGATTTGTTGGGGCACCGACGACGGCCGGCCCACTGGTCACTGCAACAGCCAGATTCACCGTCTCGTCGCCTTCAATATCGGGATCGTCGATCACAGTCAAGCTGACATTTTGCGTGGCACCGTTGCCGTCCGCCGAAGTGAAGGTCGCCGTTTGTGAGCCGAAGACATTATAGTCCGTTCCACTCGTTGCCGAGCCGCCGGTTGCGTCGGTCACCGTGGCAACAACGCTTGCGCCTGGATCGATGGTGATCCCGCCACTTAGCCCGAGACGAACCTGGACGATGTGACTACCACCGGCTTCCGGCGCATTGCTGCTCCCCGCCGCGAATTGAACCGTCACGTTGCCGCGATCCGACGCGTCCGTGATCGTGACTTCATGAGCGATTCCGGGGCCGAGCGAACCGGGGCCGAGGACATTGCCCAAGGCGAGGTCAAGATCCTCATTGTTCTCGGCTAACGTGTCGTCCAGAATACCGATCGTCGCGTTTTGAATCGCGCCATTGCCGCTGCCGATTGGGAACGTCACCGTCTTGGTGCCGACGACCGTGTAGTCGCTGCCGCTGGTGGCGGTGCCAGTACCGGCGTCCGTCACGCCGGCGGTCAACGCCGCACCCAATGTGATCCCGCCAGTCGTGACCAAACGAACTCCAACAGGATGCCCGACATTCGCTTCCGCCACGGAACTGCTCGTCTGATCAAACACCACCGTGACATTACCTCGATCCGAGTTGTCCGTGATCATGACTTCATGAGCGATGCCGGGGCCGAGCGAACCGGGGCCGAGGACATTGCCCAAGGCGAGGTCAAGGTCCTCATTACTCTCGGCTAACCCGACGTCGAGAATACTGATCGTCGAGATATGAATTGCGCCGTTGCCGCTGCCGATCGCGAACGTCACCGTCTTGATGCCGACGGCCGTGTAGTCAGTGCCGCTGGTGGCGGTGCCGGTGTTGGCGTCCGTCACATCGGCGGTCAAGGCCGCGCCCAACGTAATCCCGCCCGTGGTCACCAAGCGGACTCCGACGTTGTGTCCGACGTTCGCTTCCGCGACTGCACTGCTCACCGAGTCGAACACCACCGTGACGGCTGCCTGATCCGTGGCGTCGGTGATGGTGACTTGGTGAGTATTGTTTGTGCCGATCATTACCTGACCGCCGCCGCCGGCAATAGTCGTCAACTGCAGCTTAATCGTTTCGTCCACCTCGGCCAGCGAGTCGTCGACGATCGCGATATCGAATGACTTCGTCGCACCGTCGACACTTCCCGCAGGAAATGTGATCGGCGTGGGGTCTGTCAAGGTGTAATCGATACCACCAGCGCTGGCGGTACCCAGCAAGAGATCATCGACGTCGACCGTAACGTCCGAGGCCAGCGATCCGGTTGGCAGGTTAAGTTTTAGGGTCACGGTATGCTTTCCGCCGCCAACATCTTCGGCCACAGTGCTCGCGTTGAGCACGAATTCGATATTCGCCGGTTCGATGATGGGGGTTTGGTAGTCTTCGACTTCGCCATCGGGAGCGAGGCCCGTCACGCCGAGTCCTGCCGCCGTGCTGAGGCGGAAACGCGAAAAGACGTTCTGAGAAACTGTAGCCCCGGAGGGGATGGCGACCACAAAGTAGTTCGCTCCCGCGATGACGGCTTGGTCGGTGATCACCTGCTCGCCGGCACCCCAGCTACCGTCGGCGTTCAAGTCGATCCAACCTTGTGCGATTCCAGCGGCGCTCGCATTGAGCGTGATCGTGACGTTTTGTCCCCGCACCAAGGCACCGGAAAAAGTGACGCCATCTTCATCCGCACCGTCACCATCGGCGGCCGCAGTCGGTTGCCCATCCGCTTCTGCATCCACGGTGTTGCCGAGCGTCAGTCCCGAACCGAGCAAGTGGCGAGCGCCATCGCTGGCCAAGCGCGTCGGAAAAGTCGGGTCCGGCGCGTCGCCGAAATCCGCTGATGCATTGCCGAAGTCGAGATGGTCGAGAATCGCCGATTCGGTAATCGACACGACATATTGGCCTAGGTCGCTCGCCTCCGGGTAGGTCTGAAAGGTGCTGGTGGTGAGAGGATCTTGGCGAACGACGTTCACGCCGACCGGGACGTCCAGTTCATAGAAGCCATTGGCGTCCGTCAGCGTGGAAACGGCGGTTTCAGTTCCGCTATCGAACATTCCATTGGCGTTGAGGTCGATATAGACTCGCCAGTTCTGCAGCCCGGCTTCACTAAGATCCTGGAACGTGTTGGCATTCGCATCTTGATAAACGAATCCGCTGACATGACCTTGCGGTGCGGAAATGCTGAGGTCATAAGCGTTCACTTGGCCAACACTGCCGCTATACACTTCGACATGGTAAATCCCACCGGCACTCGCTTGAAAATTCGCGATATCAACATTGCCTTGCGAGCTGTTGCTGGTCGCGATGATCTGTCCTGAACTATTCAAGACGCGCACTCCTAGATTCGTCGGGCCGTTGGCACCGTCACGGAATCCCGTGTCGACGGGCATATTCAACGTCACGGTGACGGGGCCAGCGTTCGCGGCGACGAATTGGTAGAAGTCGCGATCGGGCCGCGTGATTGTCTGCGATCCCGACACGAGGTCGGTCCCATTGAAAGTTCCAAGATCGATCGCGCTCGCCTTCGTGTTGCCCACGAAGGCCACGTCGTTGGCATCGACGCTCCAGATTCGCACTTGATAGTCTGCATCGTTACCGGCAGATGCACCGTCAATCCCGACCTTGAATACGTCCGTCGTGTTTGCCGCAGTCGTCGCGAAGGCTGCCGTGTTGCCCGCGCCCGTCGTTGCGGATGAAATCACGCCGTTTGAGTTGCTGTACAAAGTAACCGTGATCGTACTATCGGCCGTGGAGCTGTCGCCGTCCGGGTCGCCACCGAGGTTCAACACAGCAACTCGCAGTTCACCCACGACTCGTGCGGAGAATTTGTAAAAGTCGGGGTCGTTATTAGTCAACTGAGCGGCATTCGATGCCGGAGTCATGCTGTCCACAACATTCCCGCCGTCCACGTGAGAGACAAGTTGCGCGGTAGCAAGTGAGTCGTTTTGCTCAACTTCCAAAAACGTCACGCTCAGATTCAACCGCTCTTCCATCTGTTCAAAGAACAGCGAACGAATTCGCGACCGCCGAAAGTTGGTAACACGACGCTTGACTTGGGATTGGTTCAACATCTCTGAGATTCCTCCAGGTGCGTTGTCCTTTGAATCAGGACGACAAGACTAGTTGCTCAATACTTGAGGCGTCGATAAACATACGGATTAAAACTCAGGCAATCGACTTGCCTTGATCAGTCAATCTGGGGAAGATGGTACATCTCTGTAAGTGCATAGTCGAGCATCTCGAGGCACTGTTTACCGCGAGATTTTGCAAAGATAACTCAGCCGTCTGCAAAGCTTTACGCCGACGAGCGGTTGTACCAATCGTATAAACAGCTAGTAATTCCCTGAAAACAACCAACTTCGATCCACGCTATGTCGAAGGGGTCAACTTCTTCAACGACTGTGAATACTTAGAGGCCCATGAGATCTGGGAAGACCTGTGGACCGAGTATCAAGGTCCGTCGCGTCGCTTCTATCAAGGACTGATCCAAGTCGCCGTTTGCCTGCATCATTTTGGCAACGGTAATACACGCGGCGCGAAGAAGCTGTACTTCACGTGTAACAAGTACTTGCAAGAGTATCCCGACTTCTTCGAGGGCATCGATGTGGCGAAGTTGCGGTCAGAACTCGAAGCCTGCTGCGCCGAGTTGCTGGCGAGCGATGAAGAATATCCCGAATTAGAGATCGATCCAGATCTGTTGCCGGAACTTCATCTCAAGTCGACGCCGGGAAGTTGAGAGTTGAGAGTTGAGAGTTGAGAGTTGAGAGTTGAGAGTTGAGAGTTGAGAGTTGAGAGTTGAGAGTTGA
>CAUJKL010000198.1 GCA_963204995.1 Planctomycetota bacterium
CTAGCACTCGCGCCGCCCTCGGACGCCCCCGCCCGCCCACATGAACGTAGCATGGCCGCACGCACCAGGACAGCCGTTGCCGAAATCGAAGACCCCGCCGCTGCCGCGACCCAAGCCAATGGCGACGCCCTCGATGCGGCCGGTCGCTACGTCGGCCAGTGGAATCGGCTGGTCAGCACCACCAACTGGGAGAAGGGCCGCATCATTCTCGATTGGCGTGAAGCACTGATCGAAGCCCAAGCTCCGGCTGTCGAGTATTCGGACGAAGCCTGGAGTCGTCGTGTCGGCAATGTAACTGGCCAACACGTGGGACGCCTGCGACGCGTGTACGAACGATTCGGGACCGTGGCGGAGCAGTACGACTCTCTGTTCTGGAGCCATTTCCAAGCGGCACTCGATTGGGAAGATGCCGAGATGTGGCTGGAAGGTGCCATCCAAAACTCGTGGTCGGTGTCGCAAATGCGGCGCACACGCTGGGAGACGTTGGGGGCGGTCGAAGCCGATCGTCCTCGCGAGGAAGACGTCGTTGCCAGCGAACTTGATGAAGATGTCGAGCCAACTCACGATGGTTCTGGCGAGCGAGCGAAATCATCGAATTCGAGTGGCAACGTACAAAGCTCGCCACTGCATGAAGGCCCGGACTTTGGCGACGAAGACGCGCCAGCCGATACAAAGAACAGCTCCGCGAAGCCAGGAGCCTCGATCTACGCCGATGACGACACGCGTGAGACGATCGAATTTGTCCGCCCTTTCGAGAACCTCGGCGAATTGCCCGATGATTTGGCGGAAGCCTTTGATGCGTTCAAGCTGGCAATCTTGCGTCACAAGCAAGATAGCTGGGAGCAGATTTCACGCGATGATGTCTTGGCCAGTCTCGACGCATTGAAAGAACTGGCCCTCGCTCCGTCAGCGGATGATTCGCCCTTCTAATGGCCGCAGCAAGTTGTTTCGAATAGTAGGCCGGAACAAGGCTCCGCGCCGTTCCGGCAACGGAGCGACGCTACATACATGCCGGAACTGCGAAGACTTGTTCCGGCCTACATTGGCTGCGGCGACTCGCTATTCGCTCGCGAATCGAACGATCTCATTCAGGCTGTAGGGTGTGTGCAACACACCAAAGCCCTTAACCGCTGGCGCATTTCACGCATTCTCCCGCCTTTGCAGGATTAGCCCCGGGCGCGGTACAGTAGTAACCTGGGCTCCGCGCCCGCCGCCGGTCCTTGAACAGAATTGTGAGATAACTCGCGAATGTCGCTTTCGATACCCGATTTTTGGAAATTAGTCCTGGAAAGCAAGCTGCTAACTCGCGAGCAGTGCCAGCATTTGGCGACGAGTTACGGCAGTTCGCAGGGGGCAACTGCCGATGTCAATGCGCTGGTGAAATGGCTTGTTGATCAGAATGTGCTCAGCCGTTACCAGGCTACGATTTTGCTGGCAGGGCGAGCCGGACCGTTCACTTACGGGGACTATAAGATCTACGACCGCGTCGAGAGTGGGCGATTGACGAGCTGGTTCCGGGCGGTAAATTCCGGCACGAATCATCCTGTCATGTTGAAGTTCTTGGTGGGCGATGCGGCACAAAACGCCAACCTGTGGGCATACATTACCAGTGCTGTCGGCGCGACGGCTCACCCCAACCTCGTTCGGTATTACGAAGCAGTTGATCTGAAGTCGTACAAGTTTCTCGTCACCGAGGATTTGCGGGGGCAAACGCTGGCCGAACGCATTCAGACGTCAGGGGTCTTCCCCGCCGACGAAGCATCGCGAGTATCGCAATTCGCGGCGAACGGCTTGGCGCACCTGCATCAACAAGGACGCCCGCACGGAGATGCCCGACCGACGAACATGTGGCTCGAAGCGACCGGGAACGTGAAGCTGATTTATGAACCGGATGCTCCCGCGCTCGCCCCGAACTTTGCTCAACCTACAGAAGCCCTACTCGCCAGGGCCGACTATCTCGCACCGGAGTTCCTGCAAGCCGGTAAAACGCCTGACTATCTAACGGATATTTATGCGATTGGCTGCTCGCTGTACGAATCGATTGCCGGAAAACCACCGTTTGCCGGCGGCACGCTTCCAGAAAAAATGCAACGGCATGCGACCGAAGCCATTCAACCGCTGGAAGCTTTCGGAGCACCGGCACCGGTCGGGCAGGCCGTCGCCTATATGATGGCCAAGAATCCCGCCGTTCGTTACCAGCAGGCGGCAGCTGTCGTGGAACAACTCGGACAATTTGTGGGCGCTGCCCAAGCGAACTACAAGCCAACGGCGGCAGCAGCCACCGCGCAGATCTACGAGACGTGGCTGCAACAAAAGCGGACCGCGCCTGCCGCTCAACCGGTCGCGGCTCAACCACGTCCCGCGACCGCTGCAGTTCAAGCGGCAGTTCCCGTCGCCGTCGCGGCGGCACCCAAAAAGTCGGGTGGCTCCGGCTCGCTGGCGGCTCAGCGAAAGGCGAAAGCCAAGGCACGTCAGAAGAATCAACTGGTTGTGTACGGAGCAGCAGGCGGCGTCGCACTCGTGTTGCTGATCATCGGCGGGATTATACTCTCGAACATGAGCGGCAGTGACGAGCCACCGATTCCCGAGGACCAAGTCGCTCAAGTGGACAACGATCCCGTTCCCGTTGTCCCCGCAGACGAACCGACAGACGGGAAAAACGGTGGTGCCGACTCGGTAGCGGCGGAGAGCGGCGGCCAAATCGTCGAGGATGACGGCAAGTTGCTCTGGGCTTCGCCGACACAAGGTCAGCCGATTGAATTCAAATACGTACCCAACGGTGCGCGCATTTATCTGGTCATGCGACCTGCCGAGATGCTGTCGAAACCGGAAGGTGAACGCGTGTTGAAGGCGCTGGGTCCGGATTTTGAAGTGGCTCGTGCGGCTTGGGAGGCGGCGGCTGGCGTTGCTTTGACGGATGTCGAACGGCTGACGATTGCGGCCTATCCGAACAACGGCCAAGCCCCCAAATTCTGCTCAGTCGTGCAGTTGAAGAGCGCGAGCGGACAGGATGCCTTGCTCTCGAAGTGGGGCAATCCGGCAGCGGTCGCCGAACTCAGTTCCGTCTTTCAGAAGGGCGAAGTGGCATACTACATCCCCAGCGACGGGAACGGTCAGACATTTGTCATGGGCTCGTTAGAGCCTGAGATTCGTGACGTCGCCACAGGTGCTCCGCTGCTCATGCAACGCGAACTCGGTCGGCTCCTGCAAGCTTCTGATGCCGATCGACACGTGAACATTCTGTTTGCTCAAGACTTCTTTCGCGGTGATGGCAAACTCCTGTTCAGTGGCGAGAAGAAGAAGGCACTCGACCAACTGGACTGGTTTTTCGGCTCGGGGATGAAGGCTGGCCTGGTTAGTCTGAATTTTGGCGAACCGTTTTACTTTGAACTGCGAGCTCAGAACGATGTGACGATAGATCCGGTTACACTGGCCTCGAGCCTACGCACCCGGGCCGAGGAACTCCCCGGTAAGCTGGAAGATTACCTGATTACACTCAATCCGCCGCCGTATTGGGCTCGCGTCAAAGCGAGGATGCGCGATATGGTCTACGAATTGTTAGCGCAGACAAGAAGTGGTGTCGATGGTGATCAAGCGATGATCAATGCTGTCCTGCCAGGAATCGCGGCACACAATCTCGCCTTTGGCGGCGAGATGTTGTTGGCGCTCGCTCCCGGTGGATCGTCGGCAATGACCGGTTCGGTCGCGGCCGCGAAGCCTGCTCCGAAGACAATTGAGGAGTTACTGAACAGCCCGATGACGCTTTCGTTTGGTAGCAACGACATGGTGATTGCGATGCAGGAATTGGAGGGTGCTGTTAGAGATTCGTACCTCGGTCTGCCGTTCCCGTTCAAAGTCACGATCATGGGTACGCATTTACAGCTGGAAGGAATCACCAAGAACCAGCGCATCAACGACTTTGACATGAAAGACGCCAAACTCTCGGAAATTCTCACGTCGATGGTCCGCAAGGCCAATCCGATCACAACGGTAAAAGATCCCTCGGAGATCGACCAAAAGCTGATTTGGGTAGTGGCCCCGGACCCTGACAATCCGTCGAACAAGATCGTCTTAATCACCACCCGCAAGTCGGCCGATGGGAAATATACTTTGCCAGAAGTATTTCGCCCAAAATAGATAGATCGGTAGAATAGTTGAGTCAGGTGGCATCCAGCATCAGGTTACATCGCAACGCTTGAAGGTGAAGCGTTGTGACGGAGCCCAACACGGAGACTGCGTGGAACCGTTCTCAATCGCATGTACGACTTGCCAAGCTCGCCTTCGCGTGCGCGACGAATCTGTCATCGGGCAGATTCTGACGTGCCCAAAGTGCGGAAGCATGGTACTCGTCGAACCCGTCGCCGCGGCGAATGATGCGTCACACGATTCATCAGCGATGCACCAATCCGATTCAAGCGAGGCGGCTGGCATCACAAGTGCGGTCTTTGAAGACGCGGCTAGTCTTCTCGACGAACCTGACGAAGCGGCCGCGCCTGAATCGCCCGACATGATCGACACGGTAGAAGACCTTGCGTTACAAGCCGAGGCGCGGCCTGCCGCCCGAGAAGGCAATCTCGACGAGGAAGAGACTGGCGGTTGGCGAAGAGAACGCACGGAAGCCGACGAGCAAGAAGACAGCATTTCGCCAAAACCTTCGCCACCACCGCGCCCGACTTATGAGGAAGCCTTACTCCCGAACGCCGATTGGGTGTCGCCAGCGACCGTTCAGTGGCGCAATCGCGTTTTGACGGGGATCGCTGCGGTCGTTGGCGTCGTGCTCGCGTTACTACTCTTCATCGTGTTTAGTGGTGGCGACGAACCACCGAGCGTTGTGTCGCGGCCGAGAACTTCGGAGGCACCACCCAACAGGCCCGCTGAGTCCGCGCCGTCAGAAACATCCGATCCGGTGGAGCCGCCAACTGAGGTCGCGTCTGACGATAGCACTTCCGCTGTACTGCCTCCCGCTCCAGAACCACAAGCCCCGACCGAATCGCCGACGGTAAACCCCGCCGAGATGCCTGCGCCAGACGCGACGAATACGGCGCCTGTTCCCAATGTCACCGAATCTAAGCCCCCTGCCCTGCCGGCAGATGAGCCGCCAGGGTTGACTCCGAAAGAACCGACGGACAGCACGGCGACTAACGCCGAACAAAGTCCCCTGTCCGAAACGTTTCGCGACTTTGGGGCTCTGCTAGCCGAAACGAAAGAGCCGGCGACACCGATGCCAGCCGGCGATGAGGAGTTGCCGCTGGTTCCAGGTGCTGGCGAGACGGAAGCCGAACCGGTTGCTCGTCGTGCGGGGCCGCGTACTATCGAACTCGACGATCGACTGAACGACCCCATCGCGCGAATCGAATTCAAGGACGTGCCCTTGGTGAACTTCCTGAAGTTCGTTTCCGATTACAGCACGATTCCGATCACCCTCGACGCCGACATATTACGTTGGGCGAGAATCTCACCGTTGACACCTGTCACGCTCGAAGCAGTGGACTCCACCGTCGCCGACGTCTTGGCCCGAGGGCTCGCGCCACTCGCACTCGAACATCGCGTCGAGGGAGACCAGCTTTTCATAACTCGCCGGCCCAAGGAAGAGAGTGGAATTAGAACCGTCACCTTTAAGGTTGACGATCTGGTCGGTAACGACGAGAAGCAGCTGCAACAACTCGGCTCGTGGATCAAGGATTTCGTCGAACCGGAGTCTTGGTCAAGTCGTGGTGGGATTGGCACGATCACGTTTCGCGGAAACGAGTTGATCATCGAGCAATACGAGACGATTCAATTCGAAATTCTTGGGTTTTGTGAAAAACTTCGTGTCGCCCGCGGACTCACGAAGAAAAGCCCTTACGACGCTTCGCAATTCCAATTGGCAACACGTAGCGAGCGAGTTGAAGCCAAGTTCGCCCAGTCGATCACGCTGACATACATTCGGCCAGCACCGCTGCAACGAATCTTGGATCGCCTTGCACAGGCGTCTAAGTTGCAGATACTTATCGACTGGCGGGCGTTGGGAGAAGCCGGCTGGAGTCCCGATGCCGAGGTTCGTTTCTCGGTCGCCGATCAACCGCTGGCGAAGGCCTTGTCGACACTCCTCGACCCAATGGACTTGGCGTATCGAGTCATCGACGAGTCGACGTTGCAAATCACGACGCCAACCGTCGTCGATTCGCGATTAGAGGTCGAGTTTTATCGCGTCCCCAAACCTGACGACGATGGAACGAAACTTGTGCAAGCGGCTCGCGAAGCCTTGGGACCGGCGAACTTTCGCGATTTTGGCGGCGCTGGACAATTGGCGTTTGATCAGCCCAGCAATTGCTTGCTGGTAAGCCTGAGTCAAACGCGACAACGTGAATTGCAAACATGGCTTGCCGCTCAGGCGGCAACGGCAACGAGTGCGACATCTTCGGAATCTGCTACTCCGACGGCGACTGTTGGATCCCGTATCGTTCCAGCTTCCGATCGAGTGTCGAACGATTGATCCCCAAGATCCGCGCCGCTTCCCGCTTGTTCCAATTCGTCCCCTTCTAGATTCTCAGGATGTGATGTTCGGCAAGGCTCGCGGCGGCTGCCTCGATCGCGATGTCCTGACGTTGGCGGTCCAGAAAGACGCTGACATCCGAGAACCCGCAGCTTGCGAGCAATCGCAATGCTTCGCCGAATCGATCCGCCACGCGGCCTGGGTCATGTGCATCTGACCCGATGCAAACCGGAATCTGACGTGCCGACATTTCGACCAGCATTTCGGGAAACGGATTCATTTCGGCAATCAGTTTATTGACCCCCGATGTATTCAGCTCCATCGCCATACCCGTCGCCGCGATCCGGTCGAGCGAGCGTCGGATATCGTCCATGATGCGAGCAGGCTGCCAATCGTCCGCCGTCATGTTCTTGATCAAGTCGGGGTGAGCGAGGCAATCGAACAGCCCTGTCTCTGCGGCATCAGCGAGCAAGCGAAAATATGTTCGCTGTACCTCGGTCGCGTCATCCTCCCAGTAGCGTTCGCGGAACTCGTCGATCTGCGGATGCACCGAACCCAGCACATAATGAAACTCGGCCGACTTCAGCTGTCGCTCCAGCCAACTCTCGAAGCCCGCGAAGTAATCCGCTTCCAATCCAAGCCGCACATCAACACGTCCCTCCCACTCCTCGCGTGTTTGGGCAACAAGGTCGACATACTCGTCGAACGCGTCGGGACTCATGCGCACGCCAGCCGAAAATCCATCCGGCATCGGATTGTGACAGGTAACCAACAAGCCGCGTAAACCGCGAGACTCGGCGACGGCTGCATACTCGCTGGGCCAGCCGACGGCGTGCTTGCAAAGCGGCGTATGCGAGTGTGTTTCGAAGAGCAGAGGCTCGGACATGGATATCTCCCATCAGGTGTTGGATGCCTCCAAGAATAGTCTGAATCGCCAGATCGAGCGAGGGCAGACACACCGTCCCTCTGAGACAAGACTCGCAAGCAACATGGTCCGAGCTCAAACCGAAGCTCCGATTCACCACTTGCTTCGTTATTCAGTCGACGGATCTCCGAATAGATCTTCTCCCGGTTTTTCCATCGTGAGTGCAGCCTCTGCAAGTTGCTCCTGCTCGCGGAGCTGGGCTAATTTCGGACGTAATTGCTCGATACGTGTCTCTTGTGAATCCAGCTTCTCAACATACCTGAGATACAACTCGCCATTGCGATCGAGCTCGGTCATATTCTTCCGAATCCGCTGCTGTTCTTGGTCGATTGCCGCCAGTTCTTTCTCCAGCGTCTCGCGAGATGCGACGATCTTTCGCAGCTCATCCCGGCGTTGCATGAACGAGCTGATCGCGGCTTTCACCTCTGGCGAGATTGCTTGCTCGGCGAGATACACGTTCAAAACGGCATCTTCAATTGACAAGACTGCTTGAAATTGTTCGGTCGTGTGTGCCGTGACCACTTCGAATGATGTGGATTGCCCGGCTACCACGGCTACCGCGAATCGCCACTCAGAATTCGTTTTTTCACTCGGCTCAGGAGGAGACACGAGTTCGCGATCTGCGAGAGCAAACTGTTCGATGAGAAGACGGCGCGAGTCGCCGCTCGAATTCTTGATGTTGTAAGTTGCGGTCTCCGTCTGCCGATGCGTTAAGTGCAGCTGATTCTTGTCGAACAATAGGCCGATCAGTTGCTGTGGCGACGTTGTTTGCGTCCTGGAAATTTCAGTGTCGAGATCGAGAGCATAGCTGATCAACCGTTCGGCCCCAGGCGCGATGTCTGCAATCTGTGCATCGCCAGCGTACTCCGAATCGTCGAAGACGGTGATAGGGCCTTGCATGAGATGCAGATCAGTCTCGTTCGTGAGTCGCAATCCATGCAGTGGATGCTTGCTGTCGTCAAACGCACTGTAAATCGAAACCTTCTCTGCCTTGACGCGATGATTCACGATCGGCAGCATCGCAGAATGCTGCTGCTTCAGGTTGACGGGAGCCTCAATTGCGTAACGGAACAACTCGCCGACCTCTTCAGCGCGCGAGGCAAATGCGCCGTCCCCGCCTTCCGGTGCCACGGCCAAACTCTCCATTCCCATCGATCCGCCCATACCGCCCCCTCCGAACCCTCCCATACCGCCTCCAAATCCACCACCCATCATGCCGCCACTTCGACGCGAGCGCAAACTCTCTGCTTCTCGTTGAGCTTGCTGCTCGGCCGCACGAACGAGTAGATCTTGATCGTAAAGTCGCGGGCGCAATAACGAAAAGGCTTGGG
>CAUJKL010000199.1 GCA_963204995.1 Planctomycetota bacterium
GTCTCGTGCCATCTCGGTGGTACCAGCAGCATGATAGCGAAACGCGGACGGGAGATAGCGCAGACCAGAATGGGCATGAGCCCCCAGAGTGGCTTGCCGCACAACAATCGCGTAGGCGATTTTGATCCGTTTGCGATTCCCGTCGTGATGAAGGCGACTGGCAAATCGCTTGATGAAGTGCTGGACGATTTAGCCTGCAAAGGTGGACTGCTGGCGCTGAGCGAGGTGAGCGGTGATGTACGGGACTTGGAAAACGCCGCTGCGCAAGGCAACGATCGAGCGAAGTTGGCTTTGGATATGTTCACTTCGGAAGTGCGACGTTACTTAGGCGGGTTGATGGTGGAGCTGGGCGGACTCGACGTGCTAGTCTTCACCGGCGGCATTGGCGAGAACGGCGTTGGAATTCGCTCTACTGTGTGTGCCAACCTGGAAGAGTTTGGCATCAAGCTCGACAGCACGGCGAACTTGTCGCCGAAAGGTGAAGCCAAGATTAGTGCGGAAGACAGTCGCACCCAGATTTGGGTTGTTCCCACGAACGAAGAGATCGTCGTGGCACGACAGACCAAAGAACTATTGGATCAGGCATCTTAGATTGGACATTGGACATTGGTCATTGGGACTTGGACATTCACTGCACTTCAAATGACCAAATCCAAATGACCAATGACCAACATTGAGGAAGTCAAATGTTCGTAGCCAAAGTAACCGGTTCGCTGGTATCGACGCAAAAGGTCGACACGATGGTGGGCTACAAACTGTTGATCGTCGAGCCGTATCGCTTGGAGCCGAAGCAACGGAAGAAACTTGAAACGACCGGGCGCACGTTCGTCGCGGTCGATACGCTTGGCGCGGGCCAAGGCGAGTATGTCTTGATTACTCAGGGATCGAGTGCGCGGCTGACCGCCGAAACCAAGAACATGCCGATCGACTGTGTGGTCGTGGGGATCGTTGATCAAGTCCACGTCGACAGCCGCAAGGTCTACTCGAAAGAAGACTAACGACAGTATCACGGCCACGGCACTTACTGAAAACTGAACACTTCAACCTGAAAACTTTGATCCATGCAAATCAACGAATCAATCATCCGCGACGTCGTCGCACAAGTGCTGGCCGAAGTTGGCAAAACTTCAATGGTCAACGGCAAAGGCTACTCAGGCCGTCACGGCATCTTCACCGATGTCGATGACGCGGTTTCCGCCGCACGAGATGCCTTCGAGCAACTCTCGCAACGCGGCATGGAAGACCGCAAGCGAATCATCAATCACATCCGCCGCATCTCGATCGACAACTGTGTCGAACTCGGCACGATGGAAATGAACGAGACCAAGATCGGCCGCCTTGAGCACAAAATCGAGAAGCTCAAGACGCTGGGCGAGAAGACGCCAGGTGTCGAGTTTATGACGAGCCAAGTCTACAGCGGTGACCGCGGACTGGCCGTCATCGAACACGCACCGTTCGGCGTGATCGGTGCTATCACGCCCGTCACTCACTCGCTGCCGACGATTACGGGTAACGCCGTCAGCATGATCGCCTCGGGGAACGCTCTCGTCGTGAATCCGCACCCTAGCGGAAAAAAGGTGGCCGCCGAAGGTGTCCGCCGATTCAACCAAGCTATCTATCGCGACCTCGGCATCGACAATCTGATATGCGTGATCGCCGAGCCGACTTTGGAATCGGCTGCGGCAATTTTTGGTCACCGCGGTATCAATTTGATTTGCGTCACCGGTGGCCCGATGGTGGCTCGGGCCGCCTTGAATAGCGGCAAGCGAGCGATCGTCGCCGGGCCAGGGAATCCGCCGGTCGTGGTCGACGAGACTGCCGATCTGGACAACGCGGCACGCTGCATCATTCAAGGCGGAGCGTATGACAACAACTTGCTCTGCATCGCGGAAAAGGAGGTGTTCGTCGTCGAGCAAGTCTTCGATCGGATGATGCAAGCGATGGAGCGGGCCGGTGCGGTTCGCTTGAATGCTCGCGAGGTGGCCGAGCTGACGCGGAATGCCATGGTCAAAGTCGGTGACGACAACCACGATGCTCCGTCCAAGGACTTCCTTGGTCAAGACGCAGCAGTCCTCGCCCGCGGTGCCGGGAAGAGCGTGCCTCAAAACACGGAGCTGTTATTTGGCGAGACGGACGAGTCGAATCCGTTCGTTCCCGTCGAGCAAATGATGCCCTTCGTCCCATTCGTTCGTTGTCGCAATGTCGACGAAGCCATCGAGAAGGCACGATATTACGAGCACGGCTTCCGCCACACTGCGATCATTCATTCTCACAACGTCAAGAACATGACCAAGATGGGCAAGATCCTGGACACAACGCTGTTCGTGAAGAACGGACCGTGCATGGCGGCCCTTGGGCTTGGCGGCGAAGGATACTTGTCGTTCTCGATCGCTGGCCCAACTGGCGAAGGCGTCACAACGCCGCTGACGTTCACACGCGAACGACGCTGCTCGATGATCGACGACTTGTGGATCTTAGGTAAACCGAAAAACTGATTGGTTGGTCATTGGTCATTCAGGCTTGGTCATTCTCACCTAAAAAATGACCAAATCCGAATGGCCAATGACCAAAGGGAACAAGATAGATGTTAAAAGGCCTTGTCATCGGAACTGCGACTTCGACGGTGAAACACTCGTCGATGCAGCGACAGCGTTTGCTCGTCGTTCAGCCGCAGTTGATCGATGGCCGGCCCGATGGTGATCCGTTGTTAGCGGTCGATATCGTTGGTGCGGGAGTTGGTGAAACGGTGATGCTGACGAGCGATGGTCGTGGAGCCAGAGAGTACCTGGGAGTCGATGCCACACCCGTTCGTTGGACAACGATTGGAATTGCGGACTGATGAATCAACCATTTGACCCTGAGTTTATTGAACGCATCGTACAAGAAGTGATTCGACGCTTGTTAAAGCAAGGTCTAGTCGGCGGAGCGGCAGCTGGCGGCGAGACGGAGTTAGCGGTCAGCGACAAGGTGGTCACGTTGGCGACATTAGATGGACGACTGACGGGAGTGAAACGACTGGTAGTGGGCGGCCGCTCGATTGTCACCCCCGCAGTGAAAGATGAATTGAAAGATCGATCGATTGAATTGGTGCGACGTTAAGCCATGCGAATTGCCAAGATACTAGGAACCGTCACACTCAACCGCGCTCTGCCAGAGTTCGCCGGTGCGAGCTTGCGCTTGGCGGTGCCGATGTCTTTGGCGAACCTGACGGGCGACGAAGAGCCATCGGCCGAAGAGCTCGTTCTGTGGGACGAGTTCGGATCAGGCGTAGGAGATCTCGTTGCCCTGAGCGAAGGTGGCGAGGCCGCTCAACCATTCCGCCCAAAAGACAAACCCGTCGATGCCTACAACGCGGCAATCTTGGACCACATCCGTCTCGACGACACGCAAGTAAACATACTGAAAACTGAAAACTGAATACTGAAAACTCTAACCCGAAAACTCTCATGGCAAACGCACATAAAATCAAACAAGACATCTGCGAAATCGGTCGCCGGCTCTACAACAAGGGCTTCGCCGCAGCCAATGACGGCAACATCACCGTTCGGATCAGCGAGAACGAAGTCCTCTGCACACCGACGATGCACTCGAAAGGTTTTCTCAAGCCCGATGACATCTCGACGGTCGACATGACCGGCAAGCAGCTCTCAGGCCGCAAGAAGCGATCGAGCGAAGCTCTGCTGCATCTCGAAATCTACAAGAACCGCTCCGACATCAAGAGCGTCGTTCACTGTCACCCGCCACATGCGACGGCCTTTGCGATCGCTCGCGAGCCAATTCCGCAGTGTGTGTTGCCGGAAGTCGAAGTGTTCCTCGGCGATGTGCCGATCACGAAATACGAGACGCCCGGCGGCCAGGCGTTCGCCGACACGATCATTCCCTTCGTGCAGAAGACGAACGTTATCATCTTGGCGAATCACGGCACAGTCAGCTACGGCGTGGACGTCGAGCAAGCGTACTGGTGGACCGAGATCCTCGACGCGTATTGCCGGATGCTGATGCTGGCCAAGAGCCTCGGCAAGGTGAACTATTTTGATGAGGGCAAGGAACGCGAGTTGTTGGAGTTGAAAGACAAGTGGGGCTGGTCCGATCCGCGGAATACGAAAGAGTACGAGGACTGCGATATCTGTGCCAACGACATCTTCCGCGAGAGCTGGAAGAACTCGGGAGTTGAACGTCGAGCGTTTGAAGCTCCTCCGGCGATGGGACCGAAGGCTGGCAGTTCGGCACCCGCAGCGAGTAACGGCGACAACCAAGAGGCGTTGATCAAGGCCATTACGGATCGCGTTGTGGCCGAATTGGCGAAGCGATAGTAGCCATCACGCTCCGCCGTGATGAGCCTATCAAGTTGGACTCAAATTGGGCGAGAATTCCCGCCTCGGTACACGTAACGAACAGGCTCATCACGGCGGAGCGTGATGGCTACTTTACGAGGAAGCACTATGAAAGTCAGCATTATTGGCGGCGGTGGATTGGTTGGTTCGAGCGCGGGTTTTGCGCTGCAATGTGGTGGCGTGGTGCGCGAGATCGCGTTAATCGACGTGAACCAAGAGCTAGCTCTAGGCCAAGCCTTGGACATCATGCACGGCGGACCAAGCACCGCGGACCAGATCATTTCGTCCGGCAGCTACGAACACATTCCCGATAGCGATGTGATCTGCATCACGGCCGGTCTTCGTCGCAAGCCCGACGAATCGCGGCTCGATCTGATCAATCGCAACACGGATTTGTTTCTCGGAATCCTCGACAGCGTGAAGAGCGTCGGCACCAAGAAAGACGCGATCGTCTTTGTCGTTTCCAATCCGGTCGACATTCTCACCTACGTCGCGGCGGATCGACTCGGCCTGCCGTTGAAGCAAGTCATCGGGCTCGGCACGCAACTCGACACGATTCGCTTCCGCAGCCTGATCGCGCAGAAGCTCGCCACGCCGCCGACGCAAACCTCCGCGTTGATCCTGGGCGAGCATGGCGACAGCATGGTTCCCATCTGGTCCAGCGCCACAGTTGCTGGCTTGTCGCTGGAAAAATATCCCGGTTGGACTCCGAACCTGGCGAACGAGTTGTTTACTCGCACGAAAGGCTCCGGCGCCGAAGTCATCAGCCGCAAGGGAGGTGCCGGTTTTGCAGTCGGCATCGCCATCCGCGACGTGATCCACTCAATCGCCCTCGACCAGCGCCGCGTCTTGCCGGTCTCGTCGGTGCAAGACGGCTGCTACGGCATCCGCAAGGTGGCCTTGTCGGTTCCGACGGTGGTGGGACGAACAGGCGTTGTGGACCGCCACGAGATCGACCTGTGGCCAAAAGAAATGCAAGGCCTTCGCAACAGCGGCAATGTCCTGCGGCAGACATTGGAAACGGTGTTGTCTCGTGTTAGCAAGCGACCGGCGTGAGCGAAGCTATTCGACTTTCAATTCAATTTCCCAGATTCGCAGCAGGTGTCGGCAACCATCCTCGAACTTGCCTCGAAAATCCACCATCTGCAAATCCGCCAACGTCCACGATAGCGATTCAAAGTCGCAGTCGCGATAGATCATGGGCACGATGCCTCGATAGTTGTCGCTCCGCAGCGCGTACATCAATTCTCGCTTCACCCACTTGGACGCTACGGAGTCCGGCGAGAGGAGCAACAGAAACCAGTCGCAACGAGCCAAAGCATTCCCAATTTCATCGTGCCACTGCTGGGCACCGAGAATGTTGTGCGGGCTGTAGAATGCGGGAATCCCGCGAGCACGAACAAGGTCGACGATTCTCGACGCAAGTTCGGCATCCTGGCTGGAGTGCGACACAAAGACTTCGGTAGGCAGCATCGCGAACTCACTGGGCCAAAGCCATCAACTCGTCCACAACGTCGGGAAAATCCGCCGGTGACCCGATCTGCTTGTGGGGTTGTTGGAGCAAAATCCAAGGTACGTCTCCCGGGGAACTGACGGCAGCCCCAACGATGACGGTCATCAGTCGGCCACGAAACTTCTTTGAACTAAGCCCATACTCGAGGTCGTTGCGAAGTGAATCCGATTGCATCGCCCCTGGCGTTAGCAGGATCAGCATCAGATCCGAATCATCCAGAGCTTGAGCGACCTTTTCGGCCCAATTGTCGCCCGGAACGATATCGCCATACGGCGTCAAGACATCGATGCCCGCGTCCGTCAACCGGCTTGCAAGTTGCGCCGCCAACAGCTCATCTTTGGCAGCGTTAGTCAGAAACACTTTCATGATTGGGACTCGCTAACGTTGAGGAACCGTACGCCTCCATTGTAGCAATGTTTCGTCCACGAGTGCTAACAGGCGGCGAATTCGACGACTCGTTCGGCTTAAAGATACAGCTGTTCTAGATCGCTTCGCGGCCCAGCTACCGTGACCGCGTCGCTGGCGGCGAACGACTGGCTGCCGCCGGGGCGAGTTGGGATGGTGGCAGTTTGGCTGCGGACGGCGACGAAAACGATCGTGGGAAATCGTTCACCGATACTTCGCTCGGTTTCTCCGACAAGCGGAGAATTCTCGTCAATGGCGAATTCGCCGAGTTCAATGTCGCAGTTGCGGTTGCTGCGCAGGAACTGGGCGAGCTTCTCACTTACGCCGCGGCGAACCGGTTCGGCTTGCCGAAGAGCCAAGTCATCGCAAAATGGCATTGTCCGTTCGGACGGTTGTTGGGCAACCGGCGTCGTGGACCGCCACGAGATCGATCTCTGGCCCAAAGAGATGCAAGGACTTCGCAACAGCGGCAACGTGTTGCGTCAGACGCTGGAAACGGTCTTGTCTCGCATCGGCCGCGGTTAGGTGGCCGCACGATCACGGCCTTCCACGGGACACACCGGCGTGTGTGGCAAAAGAAAGCTGGGACAAATCCCAGCACTCCAAAATGCGAGCCTTCAAAGTAGCCATCACGCTCCGCCGTGATGAGCCTTGTCATCCCGCTTCGCCATACTGAGAGTAGAGGTTGGGGCAAGGCGCGACTTCCCGCCTGTTAGGCTCGTCACGGCGGAGCGTGACGGCTACGTTACTTCAGCTTGTCCAACTCTGCGGCGATTTGTTCGTCGGTGAAGTCGGATGTGATCGTGCAGTCGGGACGAGCGAGCTTGAATCTAGCCACCCCACCAGCGGTCACTTTCGTTGACCGAAGGTACAACTGTGTGAGTGACTTCAACTGGGATAGCCGCTCAAGGGCAGCATCGGTGACCGGGCACGCAAGCAGAGACAGTGCCGACAACTCAGGTAAATCTAAGATCTGCGCGATGCCGCGGTCAGTAATCGTCGAGTCAGCGAGATACAGATGGCGCAAGCCTGTCAACTTCCCTACATGGGCCATCCCGGAATCGATAACATTGCAGTCGGCAAGGTTGAGGCCGTTCAACTGTTGCATTTGCCCGAGGTTCGCAAGCCCAGTTTCGCTGAAGGATCCCGATTCCATAATGAGGGTTTCTAGCTCCACATTACGAAGGGCCTCCAACGTTGCATCGCTCCAGGTCCCCTCGTCCAACTGCAACACTCCGAGCTTCGGGAATTCTTTGAGAAGTTTGAAATCTGCGTCCTTGAGTTGCGATGGTGCGAGACGGAGTCCCCCGAGATTTGGCAGGCGGGCAAGGTGTTGCAGTCCCTCGGCCGTCATCGGCAGCCGAGCAACAGTGGGGCTATGTGCAACCCGAAAAATAGTCAGACTTTGCATGTCACTGATGATCGCCAAACCTTCATCCGTGACTGGGCCGACATGAAGCAGACCAAGTTGGCGAAGCGGCAGTAAGCGGACCAGGTCACTCTCACGAACTTCCAAATCGTCAAGGTAGACACTGCGAACCGAGTATGGTTCCGCGGGAAGCTCTTCAGTTTTCTGGATCGATCGATGTTCATCGCCGACGTGGATGCCTATTGTTCCACCCACCGACAAGACCCACTCCGCCGCCCGGCGTTCGGGGTAGATCTGGGCCATCGCGGCATCACGGTTACGGTCACCGCTTGCAGTCTCGTCGGGGGGGTCGCGACCCAGCCGACAACCGGCGGGCCAGTAGCCGTTTCCAAAGGTGCTTTTGTAAAGCCCGACATTTACGTGAC
>CAUJKL010000200.1 GCA_963204995.1 Planctomycetota bacterium
TGGCGTTGCCCCACTCACGGCGAAACATCCACGTATGGTTAAGATCCTTTGTTCGAAAAGTTGACAAGCCTGGCCATTTCTGGCACAGTCAGCCGAACCAGCCGGATTAAGGTCGCTATCAGTTTGTCCGGTAGGTAGCAGTCACTCGCATTTTTGCTCCTGCCCCCTAAAGTCCTTCCTGTCCCTTTTCAATTCACTGATCTGTTCAACATATATGTGACAACATGACACGGCTGATCTACCATCGGATCAATGAATCGTCAGACAAGGATTCACCCTTCGAAGCGACCATTCTTGCAATGGCCTATTCAAAGATACTGAAGATCGCGTGTCCGTATCTCAGTTACGAACGGCTGAACCGAATACTTCAAGATCACACCGACTGGAGGCTACTCACCGACGTCGACGCCTTGTTTCGCAGTTTGGCAAACGCAGACCGCCTGTCGTTCATTCGTCTCTTCCGTGAGAAGAAAACTCGCGTCCGTCACAACAAGGATCTGCATGCTAAGGTTGTAATCGCCGATCAGCAAGCACTCGTTGGATCAGCGAATCTTACGGAAAAGGGGCTAGCGAAACGAGCGGAAATGTCGGTCCTGTTGTCGGATCAGGGGATCGTTGATGAACTGGATGCGTGGTTTGACGGAATTTGGAACGCGTGCAAAGAGTTCAACGACGATGACTTCAAGGCGATGGAGCAATTTGCCAATGAAACTCTGCCCGAAAGTTCATCCGAAGGCATTGAGAAAGGCAAATTACCACTCGACCGTGGGCCAAGATTCTCCGCGAAGTTGAGTGCCCAAGAACCGACGACTTCGCCTGGGGACAAGGTGACAGATAAGACGGCACCTGCAGTGAAGATCACGAAAAAGGCAGCAGCCGGGATGAGTGCTGTCAAAACCGCTCCGGAGAACACGGTCCCAAAGGCAGGCAAGGCGAATGGAGCATCGGTTAAGCGTCGCCCGCGCGGTGTTCGCAAGGAACAGAGCGGCAATCGCACCTTCACAATGCCCGTAAAAGAGGCCGCAGTTTTGCTACTCGCTCAAAAGAGCAAAACCGAGCTGGGTAAGGTTGCCCTCTTGAACGCGCTACACGATCAATTCGGTTTTACGTTCGGACGTCGGCCCTACCATGCCAGCTCAACCGGCGGTATCAATAAGGTTTGTGACAAACTAGAGGCTCAAAAATTTGTGACACGCCGCACGCTGAAAGGCTCGAACCTCAAAGTCATCAAAGTGACATCGGCAGGCGCTGCGGTAGTCGTGCTTGATCCGATCTCGTCGCGACTCAACCTACTTGTTCGCGATGTCCGATAGAATGACCAGCGTTGGCCCGCTTTTCCACCCTAAACGATCCTGAACGATGCCCAGACCGTCGCGTCTACAATTCCCCGGTGCGATTTACCACATCGTCACGCGCGGTGATGGTCGCCGGGCAGTCTTTCATGACGACGGCCACTATGACCGATTCACCAACGGTCTGGCCGACGAAGTGCAGCGCTCTGCTTGGGATGTGATCGCCTATTGCTGGATGCCAAATCACATCCACCTTCTCCTGCGAACTCCCGAGCCCAATCTGGCGTCCGGCATGCAACACCGGCTCAGTGGATACGCCAACTGGTATTCCAAACGCAATCGCTCCGGGCACTTGTTCCAGGGGCGGTACAAGCCCTTCCTGGTCGAAGGCGACAGTTCCAGCCCCTCAGTGCCCACTGATCGAGTCTGACCGAGATGATGCACCCGCGACTTCGCTATGTACAAATGACAAAAAGAATCCTGAGTCACACGCGCAAATTGCCGAGTGGTCAATAACGGACGGGGAAGCAGGGCGATACTTCGCGCTGGAAGGAGTCGTGTCCACTTAGCGCGCAGCCTGCTTGAATCGGAATGCGGGCGCGCCGCCGATGCTGGCGCTGGTGATCGTTGGGCACCAGTACTTCTCGACGTGGCCGATGATCAGATCGAGTCCCTCGAAATGTTTTCCGGAATCGCGGTGATACGAATCCGTCAAATCGCGGCACAACACGACGTTCTTGCCGAGATACACCATCTGCCGAATCCCAAACGGACGACCCAAGACGCAGCGGTTTGTATGGACTCCCATGATGATCACGTTTTCGATGCCTCGCTGCTCGAAGAGATTGTAGATCTCCTGGCCGTCGCTGCTAACGGCGTCACCTTCACCCATTTCGAGCGTATCGATCTGCCTGATCCAGACAATCGCCGACGGACTGCACGGTTGGGGCGTATCGCAGGAACAGCCGCCCTTTTCAAGATGTTCGGCCAACGGACCTTCGTGGTTCGAAAGCAATTTGGTTTCGCTCATGGACAGTTCGTCGTTCAGCTCCGATGCGCAGGGCTTTGGCCAGAGGGCACCGGGCGGCGACGGGCCAAACACTCTCGTGTTTGATCCGAGGCTGCTATACTGCGCACGGTCGTGGACGAGACGTTTCTTCGTTTAACGGCAAGCCGAAGGCGTCGGCGTTTTCTCACGCGGCATCGACGCCTTCGGCTTGCCGTTAAACGACTTAAT
>CAUJKL010000201.1 GCA_963204995.1 Planctomycetota bacterium
ACTTCCCGATTATGTCGGCGCGCAAGGACCGACAATTGCCGAGAACGTATCGAAATAGCAACAAGGTAACCCGCACCATGTCAATCTTCGATGGGGCCTATCCCGCCGGCGAGACTTCTGTTCAGCAGTGCAACTCGGACAACCAGAGCCCGTATGCCAACCGGCAGTCTCGTCGCCACGCTCTCTATCTGCAAAACGAAAACGAAAATGTCTATGCTGCCGCACACGAGTATGCGGCATGCCAACCCGACTGCTCCGAGACTCAAACCAGCGCATACCGTTCATTAGGTCGCAAGCTTTCAGTGACACACGTGGGACCGTGCATGTTGCACGGCGGTGCCGAGCAACATCTGCTCAGTCTCGCCATGTTCTTGGACCCGCAACGTGCTGTCATTGAACGGTGTGTCGTTACGCAAGCGAATCAATGCGCCCCAGACGTTGTCAAATCACTGGGGATTCCTGTAGTTATTGGCGGGAAAGAAGCGGTGCGCGAGGCCGCGAAGAAGTCCGACGTTTTGCTTTACTGGGGCGTCGCCCTGGACAAATGGTTGGGCGATTGTCGCCCGCCTCTATGTGTCTACCTGGCACATGGCGAGTCGCATTGGACACGTCAACTGTTGCGAGACAGTTCGCGGGTAACGGATCATTCTATTGCAGTCAGTCGCCGAGCGCAAAAGGCTGTCTGCGAGGGATTCCCGTCGACCGTGATTCATAACGGCATCGACACGGCACGCTTGGCGAACTCGCGTTCCCGACGCGACTCGCGTACCCAATTGGGATATCGCGACGATGACTTCGTACTCGGAATTGTCGCGCGATACTCGCCCGAGAAGCGAATTGAATTGCTGATCGAAACGATAGCTCGCCTGCCGTCGAACTTTAAGATGCTGGCCGTCGGCTGCGGCCCTCGCCTGCATCAAATGTTGCAGATGGCGAATGAGCGAATTCCCAATCGCTATGCCTTTGTCAAGGCACACTCGTACCTGGGCAACTACTATCAAGCCATGGATGCTTATTGCATGACTTCCGAACATGAAGGGTTCGGACTCGTCGTTTTGGAAGCCATGTTCCAAGGACTGCCAGTAATCGCGACGTGTGTCGGAGCGGTCCCGGAGCTTATCCAGCATGGTCGCAGCGGCTTCATCGTGCCGGACGATCCGCTCGCGTTCGGCGAAGTGGCACAGGAACTCCGGGCCAGACCCTCGTTGGCGAAAGCCATCGGGGACGAGGCAAAACACTATGCCCAGCAACATGGTCACGCCGCTGAAATGGCGGAAAAATACACCACGCTTCTACAGCAACTGTGGTGCGACAAGTTTAGTGCCCGCTGATCGATTTGTTGGGGGCATCGCATTCGAGTGAGTACCGCTGGGGAACTTGCATGTTTCGCATTCGTAATTTGCTCTTCGATACAGACCCGCTCGCCGCTCATTGCCCCGGCCCTCTCCATCCCGATTGGCATCGTTTCTGCGACGCGGCTGAGGCATTTACGGCCAATGGTGACAAGCGGTGTGATCAACTTACATTCCTGACTTGGAATGCGACGTCGCGACCGGACAAACCGAACGGAGTCCTGGAAAAAAGTCTTTCGCGTTTCGGGGTTCAACCGCTGGTACTTGGATCGGACATCAAGCAATGGTGTAACATCAACAAGCTGGCACTTACGGCCGAAGCCTTGCGGCACGTACGGACACCTTACGTCCTCGGTGCCGACTCCAGTGATGTCGTTGTATTTCGCGATCCGCAGCTATTCGTGAAACGCTTCGAAGAACATTTTTCCGCCGATCTCGTGTTCAACGCGAGCGGTTCACGCTGCTGGCCCGAGTTTCCCGAATACGTTTCTTTCGAGTCGTCGCTGCCGACCGCCGCCGTAGCACAAGGTCGGCATTGGTTGAATGCCGGTGTCTGGATCGGAAGAACGGAGTTTTGTCGAGCCTACTTTGCCGAATTGGCAAAGACTTCGCCCGTGATCGGATACGAGTACTCGGAACAGGCGGTTGTTAAACGTGAATGGCCAAAGTGGTATCCGCGAGTCCAGCTCGATTACTTCTCGCTGTTGTTTCAATGGTTCAACGAAGAATCGCACGTGATGCGGCTCGAACGTCCGGTGCAGCCGCGTCAACAAGAGCTGATTCGGCTGCTGCGCACCTTGGGCGATAAACTCGTCGGTGCGGAAGTCGGCGTCTTCGATGGATGGACCTCGGAAGTACTCCTGCGCAGCTTTCCAAACTTGCAGCTGTGGCTTGTAGATTCGTGGAATCCGTATGCCGGAGCGTGCAGTACGGACGGGAAAGATGCCGACTACTTTGAACGCGCCTTTCAAACAGCTCACTTCTGGACGCGGTTCGCGGAGCCGCGGCGATTCACTTTGCGCGAGCCTTCCCCTCTTGCAGCCGCTCGTTTCGCGGATGCCTCGCTCGATTTCGTATTCATCGACGCCAACCACACATACGAACATGTGCGCGATGACATCTTTGCCTGGTGGCCGAAGGTGCGTTCCGGCGGGATCATGACCGGCCACGACTACGGCGTTCATCGCGACAAGTCCGGTGAGTGGGGCGTTTCGCGTGCGGTCAATGAATTTGCTGCCGCCACTCATCGCGAGATCAACGTCGGTGCGGATGGCGTCTGGTCCGTCCAACGCTAGAAACCGCGTTCAAGCATGTATTTGCAGTGTTTGGGCGGCAAATGTTTGTATTGGGCATTTCCACTTGTTAAACTGCCGTCCCTCGACGGGTAGGACCAAAGGGGGAGTGCGATCGCATGGGATTGCAGGCAGAACGTGAGTTTAATCTTACGAACGCGCGCTATCAGCCGTTGGTCGTGCTGTTTGTCGCCGCCAGCGTTGGAATTATCGCTGATCATCAAGCCTCTGTATCTTTGACAAGCTGGCTTGTCCTTTCGGTAAGCAGCTTGTCGGTCTGGTTGGTTCTGTACCGTCGAATCTGGTGGCGATTCGTCACACTCTTGTTGTTAATCGCCGTCGCCAGTACAAGCGGAGCGTGGCATCACTTGTATTGGCGATTGTATCGCGATGATGAAGTCGGCTTCGCAGCCCGCGTCGAGCCAACGCCGCTTTGCCTGGAGGCGATCGCAACGAACTCGCCTCGCGTTCGTGCCGCACCGCCCGCAGACCCGATGAGCACCATGCCGAGCAAAGAGCGAAGTGTTCTGACCGTGTCGGCGATGCAAGTGCGGGATGGCACCAAGTGGCGTCCCGCTTCCGGGCTGTTGCAGCTCACGGTCCCAAATCGCTTGAGCGGAGTTCAAGCAGGAGATCATTTGCGGATTTATGGAATGCTGGCCGCCTCATCCCCGCCATTGAACCCCGGTGAGTTTGACTTTGCCAACAGCCAACGTCAGCGGCGCATGCTGTGTCGGATGAGCGTTGACTCGGCTGAGTGCATTTCGATCGTCGAGCATTCACCGCAGTGGAATCCTCACACTGTGCTGCATGCAATCCGAAGTCGCAGCAATGAGATTCTGGCCACACACCTTGTGCCGGAACAAGCCGAGCTGGCCTCAGCAATTCTGCTCGGAATTCGCGAACAGATCGACTCTCAGCGGATCGACATGTTCATGACGACCGGAACCGTTCACTTACTGGCGATCTCGGGTCTGCACGTGGGGATGCTGGCAGCGGGCTTTTGGTTGATTGCTCGACTGGGCTGGCTGTCGCGGCGGAAAATGCTGTATTTCGCGATTGCCTTGTTCATCTTCTATGCCCTGTTTACCGATTCCAAACCGCCCGTCGTGCGCGCTGCCGTATTGATCAGTGTGATGTGTGTCGCAAGATTGCTCGGTCGTCGCGCACTCGCGTTTAACACGCTGGCGTTGGCCGGTCTGATCCTGTTGATCGTCAATCCGACGAACCTGTTTCAAGTGGGCACTCAGCTCTCGTTTCTCGCCGTCGCGACGCTCGCCTGTTCACAACGGCTCTCGTACTGGTGGGCGATACCCGATGATCCCCTGCAGCGGCTGATTGCACAGAGCCGACCGTGGACGTCACGCTTGTTGAGAAAAGTCGCTGTCTTCGTGTGGCAGTTGTGGGTGACATCGACAGTGATTTGGCTCGTGGCATTACCGCTGGTGATCTATCGATTCCATTTGGTTTCTCCCATCGCCGTGTTTGTCAATCCTGTGGCGCTGGTGCCGATGAGCGTGGCGCTATTCTCTGGCTTTGCTGTACTTGTGCTAGGCTGGACAATTCCGCCGTTGGCGGATGTGTCAGGATCGGTGTGCAGCTACAGTCTATCGATCATCGAAGCCTCGGTTCGGTGGGCCGACCAGATCTCGTGGGGACACGCGTGGACCCCATCGCCTCCGCTCTGGTGGGTGCAGTTGTTCTACGCCGCACTCGCAATCGGAGTCGCGTTCCCGCGATTCCGAGTCGGGCTTCGGTGGGTGATCGCGCTGACCGCAACTTGGTTCGCCATCGGCTTCGCCCTGACCGTCGGACCGCTCGCTCGTTGGGATGCCAAGCAGCACGATCAACTCGCATGCACGTTTATTGCAGTGGGACACGGAACCAGTGTGCTCGTCGAGTTGCCAAATGGTCAGACGTTACTGTACGACGGCGGCAGTCTTGGCTCGTCGCGATTCGCCGTGCAACCGATCGCTGCTACGCTGTGGTCGCGCGGGATTTCACATCTGGATGCGATCATTATCTCGCACGCTGACGCCGATCATTACAACGCAGTGCCTGGAGTGCTGGAGCGTTTTTCGGCGGGCGTCGTCTACGTTTCACCCGTGATGTTTCGCGACTCGACACCAGCACTCGAAGCCCTCCGCGAGGCGATCCAGGCACGGGGTGTGCCATTACGCGAGCTCGACGCGACGGTTCGCTTGAACGGCGGCGAGGGTGTCGCCTTGGAAGTGCTGCATCCTCCGCCGCAAGGAGTCATCGGGAGCGATAATGCGAATAGCATTGTGCTGCGAATCGGTTATCTGGATCACACGATTCTGTTGCCGGGTGACCTGGAAACGCCCGGTCTGGAAGCGGTCATGGCCGAGCTGCCTGTGGACTGTAGCATTGTCATGGCACCCCATCACGGATCGCTTCGTAGCGACCCGCTTGGCTTCTCCGCTTGGACGACACCAGAGCATGTCGTGATTAGCGGCAGCGCGACCCGCGATGCAGGCGCGGTGCGATGGGCATACGAACATGGGGGTGCGGCGGTGTCGCACACGTCGGCCGACGGAGCTGTCCGATTTGAAGTGTCTGCTGCGGGAATTACAACGTCGAAGTTCGCGACTCGGCCGTAGAGCGGCAACGCCGTATCCGAATACAAGCACGACGCGCAAGCGAGCGAGTGAGTGAGCGAGTCAACATCGTTTCCAGAGACGCATGTGTGATATATTAAGTGGGTCGTCGAGTGTCTTGCCTTTCGGTGCCGCTACGAGCCTGTCCTTCAGCAACTTACCCTATGCCGAGCCCCCTTCAACACCAAATTCACGCGATTGCTCGCCGAGCCCGCCGATTGCTGCTGGTCCACGGGCTGTGCTGGTTTGTTGTCGTCGTGGTTTCGGTCGCATTCGTCTTCGGTTGTGTTGACTACTTGCTACGTCTGCAAGATCAGGGTGTGCGGGTCATACTTTCATTGGCGTTTGGCTTGACACTTGTCTGGAGTCTGCAGCGATTCGTTATTCCCTCGATGAGACATCGCTTTGGGGATCTCGAAGTGGCCCACCAAGTCGAGCAACGCTTCCCACAACTCGGCGATCGCCTGTCGTCGTCACTCGACTTTCTCCGCCACGACAACGCCGCACAGCAAACCGAATCCGCTTGTCTCCGGCAAACCGTGATCGCAGAAACCGAAGCCCTTGTCCGGCCTCTCGATCTTGGCGATTGCCTCGATTCACGGGCGACGCGAAGATCGCTGCTGGTCTGCCTGCCGCTGTTAGTTGTCATCGGCGTCATCTGTGCAATTGATCTTGATGCGAGTTCGCTGGCGGCGAGACGGTTGGCTGCGCCCTGGACCCACCATCCCTGGCCGCGTTGGAATTCGCTCGAGATCGCACACGCTCCCGAGCGAATCGCCCTCGGTCAAGACTTTGCTGTCGAAGTGACCGACAGCCACGGTCGACTCCCCAAAGACGCGACACTCCATCTTTGGTTCGACGGCGACGATCAGGATGAAGTTGAGACGTCGTTGATGCAGCGTGGAGACGATCGTTTTCATTACACACGCAGAAACGTGACCCAAGCTTTCCAATACAGAGTGACCGGAGGCGATGACGACTCCATGAATTGGCGACCGTTGGAGGTGGTTGAACCTGCGCGAGTTGTCGACTTCCAAGTCGCCGTGCAACCGCCATCCTACAGTGGCATCACTTCTGGCAAACTGTCGTCGGGACCGATCCGCGTCTTGGCCGACTCGCAACTGTCCATCTCGGGGCGAACAAGTCGTCCGGTCAAGGAGGTTCGGTTTCACATCCAGGTCGGCGAAGTCGTCGAATCCATTAACGCCGCGGTGAATTCCACCGGCTCAACATTCAGCATTGCGTCATTGCCAACCGACACACCGGCCAAGGGACAGTACTGGTTGGAGTTGATCGAAGCCGATGGTGTCGTCAGCGGCAGCGACAGCCGAGCCAATTGGGAAATCGTCCCCGATCACACGCCTTCAGTTGCCGTGCTGGCTCCGACCACCGAGATGTACTTCACGCCAGATGCCAAGATCCCCCTGCGAGTCACGGCGACGGACGATCTTGCGATCAAGACCCTCGAGTTACAGGTCGGCACAACGACGGTTCCGCTGTTCTTGGGACCGGAACTCCCCGCAGCACGCGACGCGTTGCCAGCTCATTCCGACGTACGTGACATCTCGCGAACTTTGGACCTCAGCGAATTTCAACTGGCACCAGGCGATGCGCTCGAGCTAGTGTTCGTGGCCAGCGACTACAAACCTCAAACCAGCGATTCGTTAACGCGCACGATCACGATCATCTCTCGCGACGATTTCGACTATCGATCGCAGGAACGACAGAAACAACTACTGGCGAAGTTGGTCGAAGCATTGCGACTGCAACGTGCCACGCGATCTCAGGTCGAGTCGCTACAGACACAGTTGAAGACGGTCGGCAAGTTATCTGATGCCGATGCCAGTCGGTTGCGAGCGAGCGAACTCCAGCAGCAGCAGGTCGCGCGGCTGCTCGACAACAGCTCCGGCGGTGCCGCACAATTGGCCGCCGAGTTGCTGGCCTCGATGGACAGTAATCAGATGTCGGGTTCCGATGTCGCCCTGCGTATGGAGCGGCTGTCGGCGATGTTGGAAGTCATCAACCGACAGAGACTGCCGGAGATGCAGAGCGAATTCGTTCGCGCGACGAAAGCCACCCGCGTCGAACTGGACGGAGTCGATGAGATGGCGTCGTTGCTCGCATCGATTGGCAATCGGCAAAACTCCGTCGCCGATGACCTGCAAACGATGATCGACCAACTCTCTCAATGGGACGACTATCGCCGCTTCGCTCGGGATGTCGCTCAGTTATTGCGGGACCAACAAGAACTATCAACCAAGGTGACAAGTTTTCCAACGATCGGCCAGCGATTGGATACTCTCTCGCCGCAACAACGAGCCGACTTGGAACGGGCCTCTGGCGAGCAACTGGATGCAGCACGTCGCTTGGAGCGAATTCAAGCGGAGATGGATCGGCTGCGCGAAACGATTCGTGAAACGGACCCTGCGGCGGCTGCGACGCTGGCCGAGGCAGCTCGTGAAGCGGGCACGCGTGGAATCGCGGAGCGCATGCGCGAGGTGGGCAACGAG
>CAUJKL010000202.1 GCA_963204995.1 Planctomycetota bacterium
CGTTTCGTTTTCGATCTTCCAACGAGCACGTCCGCCTTGCAACCAGCGTTCCGCCTGCTGGCGACTCAGCCTCAGCAACGATGTGAATGGGAAATCCAGCTCGCTTGGTATCGCGATGGCTGATGGCATAGTTGCGTCCGTTAACTTCCTCGCCCTTGGCAGCCAGCTCGACGTTGTAGCTGAGTAACCCCATAAACGGGGACATCCAGAAATTCCGGGTCTCGGTCGTGCCTGTCGCACCTTCCTTCAGTGATTCAACCTTGCGAGCACAGATTCGCCACTGATCACGAGCATCGACCCAAGTGCTGGCGATTTCATCTTTCACCTTGGATGTCGGGTCCAGCCCAAAGTCCTTGGCTTTCTGAAAGCCTTTCTCGCCGCGCTCGATGGCATCGATAATGTCGCTGGACAAAATCGCGCCTTCAATTCTGATGCTGGGATACTGCATATTATCCGTTACCCCTTCCCGCCATCAGGCAACAGGATGTAGACGCCGATCACGTCCATTGGCAAGACAGAGTGAACGATCTGAAAGCGTTTGCGGTCCATCAGCTTGCTGAAGCGTTCGTGAGCGTCAACCAAATGCTGGGACCGCTCTTCTGCAACCCGGTCAAACTGTTCTTGCAGAAGCTCTAACTGCTGGCATTCGTTCTCCAAGAAGCTGGAACGAGTCTGCGGTGTCAGATTGGATGTGGGCTGTGCGCTCATCAGCAATTCCTTGGCCTCCGACGACGTTAGATAATCGCCGTCGCTGCCGGTGCCGCGATAACCCCAGACCATCATCTCTTCCGCAACAATCTGATGATCCTGCTTTCGGGACTCGATGACATTGCGGACCCGGAACAACAGAATAGTAGTCTTGATCGTCACGGCATCCGTGCGGATTACAGCCGAGCGAGCAGCGTGTTTGCCGCGCCGGCTGATCGTGTTGGCAAGAACCAGTTGGCAAAGTTGCTCAACAAACGGGTGGTTTCGGCCAATGTACTGATAGCCTTTCGGTGTGGGAGAATCGAAGCTGACCAGTAGTTGCTCTTCCGTAGCAAGCGTTGAACGAAGAGCTGGAGGCAGATTGTTGGCAAAAAGTTTGTAGCCCTTGTCAAACTCCGCGATCTGAGCACCCAGCAGATTGTTGACGGTCGTGAAAACAAATTCCCGCACGGCCTGCGGATCGCCAGTTGCTTCATCGGCCTCTTTGAGATCTGCTTCAATCTCATGGGCCTCGATGGCGTTTTGAGCGAAGATGCTGCGAGATGTCTTCTCTTGTTCTGCCATGCGATCCATCTTGTCGCTGGCTTCGAGTTTCGCAGCCTTGGCCTCGTCAAAGTCATCGAAGTCGAAACTGAGTTGGTTTTCGACCTTATGCGTTGAGATGCGTCGGTCAGGATTGACAAGCAACGCCTGTGCAATGGTGTCGATGATGCTCTTGCTGTCTTCCGGGAATGGCACGTTGATGCCAGTGGCGCGTTTGATCTCACGCACCTTGCGGAGAATGACATCCAACACGATGCCGTCAATCGGATTATCCGACCCGTACAGCAGATAGGCTTTGACAATAGGGGCCATCTCGACCGCGCCAAAGTTGCTGTAGCGTAGAGATTGCGATCGTTCTGGTTTTGTTTACGCCTTCTGGGCCGGGAGCGTGATGCGACGCTGGGATTGCACGCTGGCTGGAAGGTTGACTTGGCACCAACGGACGACGTGCTTCACGGGCGTTGCCTCTAAGGCGGCTTGGATGCGCGACACGGGCCATGTGCCGAGCAAAGCACCGAGGCTCAATATCAACCCGGTGATACCGCTCTGCGACTCTTGACGCTCCAGCGTCTTCCACTTTCCGAACAACGACTCCAGCACCTCCGTGCTGCCAACTAAACATTCGCCCGGTCCTGCCGCCACGCTCGACTCGCGCACGAAGGTTCCTAGTTCCGTCGCCACCGTCTCGTCATACAACTCAGGCGGAACCTGCGATAGATGTTCGCGCAGCTCTGACTCGCTATCCATCGACAGCCCACGCGTTCGTGCATACGACACGCTCGCGCACCGTCGCTTCCCAACGCGACCATTTCTCGATCGACGTACGATAGTCGCCTAACCAGCCGTAACGCAACTCGGCACGCTGGCTGCCGCGACTGCTGCTGCCGCTCGCGTGTCGATCCAACAGCGCCAAAATCCGGCGACTCCATTTCAGCAACGACTCGAGATTCATATAACGTGCTTTCGGTCGCAGGCTCGGCGAAGCCAGGAAGGCGTCGAGCGTGTGCCGAATGCTTGATTTGACTTGGCTCAGACGGACGATGTATTCCGACCACTGTGGGTCGCCTTCGAAACGTCGTTTGAGTATGATCGCTCCGCGGTGTGCGGCGTCGTAAGTCACGGTCGCTCCGGGATGACGACCGGCGAATAACGCGGCACCCTTCTTCACGTCACTGCCGCCACCGAACCGAACTGGCTGCGGGGATCACGGTCGTCGCTTCCAGTTTGCGGTAGAGGATCATGAACACGCGCGGCACGGCACGCATCGCCACGCCAGCTTGGACAACCAGCCGCTGACAGACTTCGATGATCGCCAACGGCGTCGAACCGCGAGCTGGCGTTGGGCTGTCCGCGTCAAGACCATCAGCTAGCGTCGGTGAGGAGAGTTTTTTTACTTCCAGCTCACGAGCCCGCAGTTGTTCCAGCTCCTGGAGACGTTCTTGTGCTAATGCTTCGGCCGCGCGAGCCTGCTCTAGCGCGGCATTACATTCCGCACGCCAGCGATCACGCGAGTCACCTCGTTCGGTGGCCAGCTGTCGCGAGCGTTTCAAGGCAGCCCGCGTGTCCATGTACCTCTGCTTCCATTTATCTCGCGCCAGCCGAAACGAGCGGGCCAAGATCCGGTTAGGACTTCGATACTTCCGGTCGTTGTCCACTGCTTTCGTGACCACTTCTTGAGTCGCTATCGTGACACCCTCCGTGATTGATCCCTGGGAAACCGATTTGTGCTGACAACAGTGAAACAAATTCGCCCTTCACAAAACAGCTCAATTAACTCAAAAAGAGCGACTTTGGCGCGGCCGAGGGGCCGTCTGACCAAACCGGTCAACACGACCTTCACGTTGTTCAAGCCATCCTTTAACCAGTCGTCGACAATCATGGCGGAATAGGCGAGCTTCTGGTCGGCGGCGGGATTCTTCAGTTCTTCAAGTTGATTTGCAAAACCTCGTAGTTGCTTTCGCTGGTACTCTGACCATTCGGCCTGATCGACGACGTGAGCAGGAGCCAAGTCGCTTTCGTAGCCGTAGTCGATATCGTGAATCGGATCGTCTTCATCGTCTGTGGTCGAATCCCCATCGACCACTTCGAGATTGCTCATCCGATTCTGAAGCATGGCAATTCCCGCCGCAGGGCTGGACATGACGCCACGCAGCAGTCCCAAAGCGGTCCAGTAATGAAGCCGTTTCTGTCGCGTGCCTTCGAGCTTGTCGGGCGTGACGAGCTTGCGGGCGAAATCAAGAATGGAATCAAAGAGTACCGCATAGTTATTTGAAAGCTTGTAGTCGATTTCGCCGGGGTCGCGCTGTGGGAAAGGTGTGTCCTCGCCCATCCACTTTTCAACATCAGCACGCTTGCGCTGGATGAAATATTTGGCAAGCTCCCTTGGCTCTGCCTGACTGGAATTGGCAACATCCAGAGTCTCGAATTCTGGCTTCAACAATCCGGGCAGCGAATGAAATTCCTCCGGTTTGCCACTGTGCGGAGTGGCTGTGAGCATGACAAGATTCTGATCCGGCTTGTTCGAGATGTCCGAGATCAGCGCGTATCGTTGCTGCTGTCTCTTGGCCGCTCCAGCCGGTTTGGCACACGAATGGACCTCGTCAACAATGACCAGTTCGGGACATTCGTTGATGAAGACTTGCCGCCGAGAGTCCGACTTGATGAAGTCAATTGAGATGATCTGGTAGGGATAGTAGCTGTAGACGCTGACATCGCCTTGAATTTCTCGGTCAAGTCGAGCTTGCGTGTTGGTGCGAATGGTAACCGCATCCATTCCGAGCTTGCCTTCGATCTCCACGAAGCCAGACAACTTTATCCAATCGCAGTTGGTAGACCTTTACTTCGATGTTCTCACCGTTTCTGACCGGGCGAGCCTTCAGGAAATCAGCAGCTTCCGTGCTCTGCCAGCCGTGAAAGAATTGAAAACGCAGTGATCGTCGTTGAGGTGCTTCGTCCTTCACTGCCAAGTCGCGTGAGCTTCGTGCCCTCACTGGTCTGAGCACTGAAGAACTGGCCGCTTGTCGGATCAAACAAGAGTGGCGATTCCAGGTAGGTGTAGCGCGAGTCTTGGTTCCGCTCGTTGACTAACCTGATCCAGTGCATCAGGTCCACAAGATGCTTTTCGCAATCCTCTGTGGCCGATCCACTGTCCGCAGCCAGCGTTTCAGTAATCTCACCGAACGTCATCGGAGAGTTCCGCACCAATTGACCTTCCTTTTCTGCCAAGGCGATTCGACTTTCGAGCCAGATCGCTGTCGGGTAAGAAGTCATGCTGTCGGGGCCAAGCTGGCTGTCGATAGGGGCCAACACCGCAGCGCGCAGAGTCTCGCTTGGCGGAACGGGTGCATTGCTGAAAGACCGTGTGAGGGTTTCGTTGTTGACTTGGTCTGGTGTGAAAGCCGTACCGAAAATATCCCGTGCGACTTGTGCAACCTGTTGCTCTTGAAGTTCAAGACGACCGTCGCCAGAAATCATCGTCGCCGAGGTGCCGATGCAAGTTGGTTTGTGTGCCGACTTCGACCTTATCCGTCGCACGAGGAGACCAACATCCGCGCCTTGACGACCTCGGTACGTATGCAACTCATCAAAGAGTGATCGGCAAGCACTCAGAAGTGCATCCAAACGGGTTGTGAAACCTGCGTGATTGGATTGTGAATCGATTCACTGCGTTTCATCGCCTCTTCTTCGAGCCATCTCTGGATCGCAATTGTCAAAGTACTCAACTCCATTGGCTCTGCCACCCCACTCAATGGACGAGTTCGCGTTTCTTTGCCTTTTTCGGCTCCGCAGACACAACCTTGAACTGCACCCCCGCTTTCTTCTGCAAGAAGCGAGTGACACTGAAGAGGTTGTTGACGTTTGGATTCCCGTCCTGACTGAGCATCCTCATAAGACTCTTTGGAGAAATGTCGACCGCTTTGCTGACATTTGCAAAGCCTATAGTCGCGTTGATGTAGTCGCGAAGCAGGATCTTTGCGACCTCGGCTTCACCGCAAACAATTGCCTCCAATGCTTCCGTTAAGAGCTCCTTGCGAAACTCTGGATCACGATCAGCACGATCTTTTACGGTTTCTTTGAAATCTCGAGTGAGTGCCATTACTTCTTTCTCCTCGTACTCTTCGTTCGTTGTGGTTTCGCTTCGGCTTTGTCGTCGGTCTTCCCCTGCCTCTTGCGTCTCTTGTAGTCCGTCCAGTATTGCTTCGCTTCGTCGATATCGGACTGCTGTCGAGACTTGGTCCCGCCGCAGAAAGGAAGAACTAGCTCATCCCCGTCCTTTGCATAGTACAGACGATATCCCTTCTCGAAATCGATGTGGCGTTCCCAAACTCCGCCTCCCACCGACTTGTGGTCACCGAAGTTGCCAAGTTCCATCCTCGCGGTCGCTACGGTGACTTTCGCAGCGGCCTTGGCTCCGAGTGATGAAAACCATTCGGCGAATGGAACTTTCCCTTCTTCGGTTTCATATTGCGTGACTTTTGCCATCGCTGAATGGTAACATATATGTTACCTTCGTCAAGCTCGTTTGAGAAACTCAAGCCATTTGTGCGGGCTTCAACCGTTTTGCCATCGGGTAAATTTCGGGCCTCAGGGTCGCTGTACGCTCCCAGAATCGGCCCAACCGTCCCGCAGTTGGGACGATTGGGCCGGTTTTCTTACCTATCAGGGCTCAGCTTCTAATAAAAACATCACACCTGCGTTGAACGTTAAGAAGAAACGTTTACTGAGTTACGCCGACGTCAAACTCGATCTACGAAACCGCTCCCAGTCATCAGACAGTTCACGTCGCAACTGACTGATCCCCAAACTTATGCAAAGCATTGCCGCCGCGAAGTTTGTCTCTGACTGAATACACATCTACGCGAAACCAGCCGATAGCTAAACAAAAGCACTCTCGTTCCGACCTCCCCCGCCGTCTCACTCCCGCTCCGCCCTGCACTTATCATCAGAGCGAAGCGGGAGTCATGCGGTCTTCAGCATCCATCGTACGTCCCATCGCTAGATTCGCACATCGTGCAACCAAAGCCAGGTCGATGAACAAATCGTCTGCGATCCAAGTCGTCGAGATATGCCCGCACGATCTGACAGAACCTGCGAAGCTGCGATTCGCTTCGTGTTGGATGCTCGCGATACTCGATCTTCGGCTTCTTCGTCTTGATCAAGCTGCGGACAGCAGTAAGTTCGCCGTGGGAGACAATGCGGATCATCGAAAACCTTCACGGGTCAAACCGAATTGCGGCACGCACAGCATGACCTCCCTAACTGCGGCGCTGGTAAATCGGAAAACCGTGACGATCGGTGTCGGAGTTGTGAGATGTCTGCGATGTATCGGGTGCGAGAGATCCTTCCTCTCCGATGAGGTCACATGGCGCAGGTAGAACACGCTTGGTTCTGCAAGATTGACGGCACAGTACTGGAACGGCTCACAGCAGGGCCATTGCGGCAGCCTGCCCGCGAGGGAAAACTTCAGCGGGATGACTTGGTTCGCCGTAGCGACCACGAGAAGTGGGTGCGGTGTCGGCGTCCTCCCATTCAAGTCTTGCGATTCTCTAACTCTTTGCGCAACCGCTGCACTTCCGCTTGCAACTCGGCAACTTTGGCTTCTGCTGCTTGGCGTGCCGCCTGTTCCGTGCGGCTTGTCGCCAGTGCGGCTTGGCGGGCAAGCTGTTCTGCGTCTTGTTTGGCTTCTGCTGCTTCGCGTGCCGCCTGTTCCGCGTCAGCTCGTGTCAGCAATACTTGCTTTGTCGCCGCGTCTCGCATGACAAGCTGGCGCGCGTCGAGCCGCAACTCGATGCCTAGCTGCTCGCAAGCCAACCAACTGTCAACACTGGGTTCAATCGGCACATAGCCGCCATTCTGCAAGCGATAGCCTCGAAGCGCAGGATTGAGATACTCGGCGGTCGGGTCGTACAGGAAGTACTCGCCAATCCCGAGCTGTCGGTAGATTTCGGGCTTAGTTTGCTGATCTTTGGTCTTGGTGCGTTTCGATGTAACCTCGATGATCACGTTCGGCGTGCGGCCCTCTTCCCAGATCTTGAAGGTGCGACGATCGTACTGTTCGCAATCGAGAACGATAAACTCGTCTGGCACGACGAACCTACGCGGGTTGCCTTCCTCGTAGTACACCAGCATGTCGCTGCCGACATAGACTCGTTGTCCGCGATAGCGATTCCGCAAGATGTCACGGATGCGAAAGATCCAGTCAATGTGTACGTCGGTTTCACCCACCGGTTTGCCGTCCGATTCGGGATACTCGATCTCGTTTGTCGATGGTGCGACGCTCATCGCCTGGCTCCTCTCAAGACTGGCCCGTTCATTCTACTCCACCGCTTCGCGCCGAGGAAACCTTTATCGAAGTGCATCAAAGGCAAACTCGAGAGCCTGCTTCGTATCGTCGTAAGAAGTACTATGGCCTCCGTCGGGACGATGCAAGCTGAGAACGTGGTTGTTTGTTCGCCGCACAGCCTCCATCAGTCGCAGCACACTGTCGGGAGGCACGATCTCGTCGGCCCCGCCGGTCGTTGCTGCCAACGGCATCGTGAATCGTCCCGGAACAAATTCTGCACTCCGCTTGCGATACTCCTCGGGAACTTGCTGCTTCGTCCCGCCGTAGGATTCAGCGATGGCATCGAGAAACCTTTCGTACTCGACAAGATTCGCGGTTCCGTTCAGCGAAACAACGCCATCGATTAAGTTGGGGTGCAAGGCAGCAAACGTCAAAGCACCAGTTCCTCCCATCGACCCGCCGCACAGAATCACTCGTTTGACTTGGAACCGCATCCGCAGCGAATCGATGATCTGCACGATATCCGCTTCTGCCTTCGGCCCCATCCACGATGTCGGGGCTCGATAGTCGGGCGACACGAGCAACGCTCGATTCGCTGCAGCAACATCGCGCACGGCTCGGCACTCTCCTCGTTCTTGCCGCACGAACTGCCACCGATCGGAACCGTGCCCATGCAACGCAATGAGTACGGTAACAGGTTGATCGAGCTGGAACTCGTCAGGCATGACGATGACATACCGCTGTGCCGATCCATCGCATGTAGCAATGAATGTCCGATCTTCAATGGTCTCGGCGCTGATACCTTGACTGGCCAGCACGACGATAAACGCGATGCAACTCCCGGCGAATGCAGATCTCGATATTAGCTGGCTGAATTGAGAACGCGTCATCTTTACTTGGTCGCTGGGAATGAGTTGGGAAGAAGCTTCACTTCGCAAGTCAGAACTGAGTATACTGTCTGGGACGTTCGCGCGAAACGCATAAGCCTTCACCCGCCATTCACCATTCCTAGAGATCGCCGCACATGCAAACTCAATTCAACCGACGTGGCTTCCTACAAACATCGACGGCCCTTGGTATCGCTGCATCGACGGGGTCGCTGCTCAAACCATCGCGTGTATTCGGCGCGAACGAGCGACTCAATATCGGCGTAATCGGTGTCGGCGGTCGCGGAGCTGGCGACTTGGCTGGTGTTGCTCACGAAAACATCGTGGCGTTGTGCGATGTCGACGAAGGGAGATTGGATGCGGCAGCAGCGAATCACGCGTCCGCCAAGAAGTATGTCGACTACCGAAAGCTGCTCGAACAGGACGACCTCGATGCAGTCGTAGTGGCGACGCCGGACCATCACCATGCCCCTGCGACGGTTCGTGCTTTGCGACGAGGCTTGCACGTCTATTGCGAAAAACCGCTGACACATACCGTCGCCGAGGCGCGACTCATCACGAAATTGACCGCCGAGAAGAAGCTGGCGACGCAGATGGGGACGCAGAACCACGAACACCCTGGATACTTGCGTTTGGTCGAGTTGCTGCAAACGGGTGCGATCGGCAACGTGAATGAGGTTCACGTCATCACCGACCGACCAGGCCGTTGGTGGCCGCAAGGACTCGATCGGCCAACTGACAAGCCGCCAGTTCCCACCGGATTTCATTGGAATCTGTGGCTCGGGCCAGCGAGCGAACGAGACTATCACGCCGCGTACGCTCCTTTCAAGTGGCGCGGCTGGTGGGACTTCGGTTGCGGCGCGATCGGCGACATGGCGATTCACTTGCTGGACCCGACATTCTGGGCGTTGGAATTGGGCGGGCCGGTGAAAGTCACCTCGAACGGTCCGCCGCCTCACGCGGACAGTGGGCCAACGTGGATGGAAACGCGATTCCAGTTCGGCCAACGTGGCAAGTTACCACCAGTCGACGTCTTCTGGTACGAAGGTGAAGCGAAACCGCGTGCCGATATCGCGCCAGAGTTACCCATGAACGGATCGTTGTTCATCGGTGACAAAGGCCGCATCGCTATCGAGCATGGAGGCAATCCGAAGTTGCTGCCCGAGGACAAGTTCGCCGACTTCAAAGGCCCGGATTCGTATTTGCCAACATCACCCGGGCACCATCAACAATGGATCGACGCCTGCAAATCAGGCAGCCGCACGGGCAGCCCCTTCACTTACGCCGGCCCTTTCACCGAAGTCGTGCTATTGGGCAACGTGGCCTATCGCGTCGGCCAGACGATCGAGTTCGATCCCGAGGCAATGAAGGTCACCAATGTGACCGACGCGAACCAGTATCTCGGCAAGTCGTATCGCAAAGGTTGGGAGATTTGATCGACGCGACCGCGACGCTGGGGCGACCGAAGATCATCCAGCGAATACAGAGACGACGAACGAAAGCGATGGTATTCGTCGTCTCCCTATATTCGCTGGACTATTTGCCGTCCGTCGACACGCACTGAAAGCCGGTGGAGCGTTGGTCGCCGGGCGTCACGGAACGAAATGTTGGCGCACGAGACGTTTGAACTCCTGCAGGTTCTTGACGCGTTGAACTGACTGACGGAACTCAGCGAAGCCAGGGAGAGTCTTCGCGAAATAACAGGCGACGCGGGGGAGTCGTCGTAACGCCAGCTGATGACCGTAGAGATCGAACTCGCCTTCCACCAACTGCAAAGTGACACGAGCCCGTTCGCTAAGACTGGGCGGCGCGATGGCGGCACCACCGAGCACAAGAGCTCGGGCCTGTTGAAAAATCCAGGGATTGCCGAGGCAGCCGCGCCCAATGGCGACTCCGTCCGCGCCGGTTTCCTTCAGAAAGCGAATCGCATCAGCCGGCTCTCGGACACCGCCACTTCCCAGAACAGGAATCGACACCGCCTGTTTGACTCGCGCCACCACGGACCAGTCGGGGCCACCCACGTAGCTTTGCGCGACGCTGCGTGCATGGACGTCGACTGCGGCGGCACCGGCTTGTTCGGCGAGTCGGGCGACTTCGACAGCCGTCTCATGCTCTGCGTCAGGTCCAGAACGAATCTTGAGAGTCACCGGGCAATCAACCGCTCGGACAACGGCTGCGACAAGACGTGCAATCGCGGGTGGATCGGCCATGAGCGCTCCGCCCTCGCCTCGTCCGATCAATCGCCGGATAGGACATTCAAAATTGAGATCGACGATCGAGAAGCCCCGCTCGACGACGACCTTGGCCGCTTCGGCCATCAGATGAGGATCATTGCCGCTGATCTGACCAACTGCCGGCTTTTCGGTGGGCCTTGTGTGAAGCAGCTTGATCGCGCGGCGGTCTCGCTTGGCGACGTCGCTGGCGTCGACGCGTTCACCGCAGACGAGACTTGCTCCGAGCTGCTTGCAGAGCAGCCGAAAGGGATAGTTCGTGTGCTCTTCCATCGGCGCGAGCGTAATCGCGTGTGCAACCGAGACAGATCCGATACGCATTGGCGTGTGGTATTTCTCGGAAAGCGAAGCGTTCTATCGCTGTGCTACGAGTCGCGGCGGGGTTGCCTTACTTGGCTTCCAAGGCGGAAGCAATCGACTTGGCCACTTGTTTCGCCAGGATCTTCGACCCTTCCGGGCTAAAGTGGACGTTGGCCTTGAGTTGTATCTCGGCCAATTGCGGTTTGGCAAAGCTGTACAAGTCGTCAATCGCGACGTCATTCTCCCGCATGACTTTTGCGGCGACTTCGTTATATCTCGCCGCATCGCCGACAACGCGCCCGGCAGAACCTTCTGGAACGGGAGTCGTTGAACACCAGATAAGCGTTGCGCCGGTCTTCTTCATGCGGGCGACCAGCGCCTGAAGGTTTTTCTCGTATTCATCGACCGGCACCTGTTGGTGACTAGTCGCGTCTTTCGGGTCAGCCAGATTCGACCCCTCCGGCCCCATATACTTGAGATCGTGCAAGCCCCAGTTGAAGTGAATCACGTCCCACTTCTTGTCACCCAACCAGCTATCGATGTGTGCGATCCCTGTGATCGTCGGTCCGCAGTTCGTTGGTGGTCGATGCACGTTGGCCTTACCTTTCAACTCGTCTCGCACGGCGAGTGTGTAGCCGATTGATATCGAATCGCCGATCAACAAAACTCGCGGCAATCCAGCCACATCTTCGATCGGTTGCATCACCGGATTTGGAGCCTTCTTCTTTGGTGTGGCCTTGGTTTTCTTCTTGTCATCGGCGGCGGTAATCGCGACGCTCAAGACGAGTGAAACGACCGTAAGCCAACGCACTACAGGCTGAAACGAAGACATAACACAACTCCCGAAAAGGCAACTTAGCATGACAACCACAATCTCGACCGCAACCGATTAGATCGCGTGGTCATTGTGGTTTGTCGAAACAAGAATCGCAAGTGACCCGCCCGCCGAACGTGCCCACCTAACGTGCCCGCTCAACTCTTGCAGCGGCTGGCAATTGTTGACAAGATACTGCGGTTAGCCCGAGGGATCGATCGAGGTCGTCTAACGAAAAATCCCCAACATGCAACCGCATGCTGGGGGATTCGCGTTTACTCGATGTGCAGCGAATGCAACCGACTATCGGCGAACTGGTGGTGCCCCACCTTGAAATCCAGCCGGTGCCACGCTACTTGGACGGCTTGCCGTCGGGCCGCTCGTACGACCCGCTTGTGACGTTCCTGCGAGGAAGTTGTCGACTTGAGCCGCTGCCTTCAGTCGATCAAATTCGTCCGCCATGGCGATGCGCAGCTTCTTTTCGTGGATGTCTTTGTAGAGTTCCGCTTTCACCGCATTGAAGTCTTGCACGACAGGCTTGGTGCGTCCCAAACAACGAAGGATGACAAACTTGTCGCCGACATTCAGGATCCCGGACAGTTGCCCTGCCGTGAGCTTGAAGGCTTCGTCTTCCACGATGGGTTGACCGCCAAACTTGCGGATCGGTGGTACTTTTCCCGAGTTGGATCGCGAAACGGGTTCAACCGAGTACTGGGTAGCGAGTTCTCCAAAAAACTGTTCCGTCGGATTGTGTCTCGCCATGTCCCACACATCGTTGGCTTGCCGTTGATTCGTCAAGACAATGGCAAGCACTTCGACTCGCTCGCCATAGTTCGACTCGAAGCCTTTCTGAAGATCATCATCTTTGACCTCGACCCTTTCGCTGACCAATTGCTTCAGTGCCACACTCGGCCAGACGGCGTCGCGAACATAAAGGTCAACGGTTACGCTGTCATTTTCAGTAACCGTCTTTAGCCAAGCATCGATATCGGGCGTGCCATCCGCTTTGACATATCCATACGAATCAGCCGCTCGCCCAATCTCTTCGTGAATCGCCGCATCGACGACCGACTTCTGGTTCTTTTGCAACTCCTGGAGCAGGACCAGCCGATTGATCTCGCCTTCGAGGACTTCCTTTCCGTATCGAGCAACGCACTCGTCTGCCAGTTGTTGCGTCGGGACTTGTCGACCGTTGATCGTCGCAGCGACGCCCGGCATCTGTTGTTGCAGTCGAGCGTCGTTATAGACGTTAACGACTTGCGATTCATCTTGAAGCTTCTTGAAGATGTCGGTGGCCGCCGATCGCAACTTATTGTCGCGAATCTGGTCGCGGAGCTGGGTGCGAATTTGCTCCATCTGCGTGCTGGCAACGTAGCTCTCCGGCAAATGCTTCTCGCACATCAAGATCAGGTATTGATTGGCGACGGGAATGACTTGCGAGATCTCGCCCTCTTTCAGTGCAAACGCAGCTTGCTCGACCTCGTCGTGCCCAACGTGCTTGCGAATCGGAGGAATGATACCGCGAGCTGCAGCGGTGTTCGCGTCTTCGGAAACCTCTTTCGCAAGGTCGCCGAACTTAGCGGGATCGGCCAGGGCGCGCTGTCGAGTTTCCTCGGCTTTGGCCTTGCTGCTGACGGAAATCATCCGCACCTTGACCTTGGCTCCGTGTTCCGATTCGAACGCCTTCTTGATCTCATCTTCTGTCACGACGATCTGTTGATTCGCCAACCGTCGCAGCGCCAGGGTCGGCCAAATGATTTCTCGGCGGTAGCGATCGGGAGTGATATCGCGTTCGCGTTCGAGCATCGTCAGCCAGCGATCCTTCGGCAGGCCGAACTTGGAGGCCATCTGTTCGATCTCGGTTTCAACGTCGCCGTCCGTGATGGCAATGTTGGACTTCTGGCAGGCCTGAAAGATGAGATGCTTGTTGACGATGCTCTCCAGCACATCTTTCCCGTACCGTTTCAGGCACTCGCTGGCGAGCGCTTCTTTGGTGATCTGTTGGCCGTTGACGACGGCCATGATTTTGGGAGCCGGTTGTGCTTGGCTGTCACTGGCGACCACTGCCGTCGCACCTGAAGAGCGAGTGACGGGAGCAGGCGCGGTGCGGGCGGGTGAGGCTTGTCGGACGGGCGCTTGAGCGGTCGCCGAACCGGGACCTAACAGCATTCTCGCCGCGAGGGAAACTCCCAGGAGCACGGCAGCGCCGCCGGCGATCGAGAGGAATGTTCGAACACTTCGCGTTTTCCCGTCGCTAGCATCCTTGCTAGTCATATCGGTGTCTCCCTAAACGGTGTCTCAAAAAACCGTGCTCTGTCAGTTAATTCTGGTGTGATCTCCTCGCGCACGAGGAGATACGGGTGGGGGAATATAGAAGCCTCTCGTTCTTGGGTCAATAGAAAGTTCGCACAAATTGAGCGATCGACTTCGCGCGGGTAGACTCGTTGGGCAGCGCCACTTTGAGTGCGTTACTAGCGCTGGTCCGTTGGCGGTCACGTGATCGTGGGATCGACCCGAAGCAGCCGGGCTCGTTGTGCCGATGCTACTTGCTC
>CAUJKL010000203.1 GCA_963204995.1 Planctomycetota bacterium
CACACGCTCTCACTCGTGAACTGTTTGTAAAAAACGACTCGAAAATCGTCATGCTCGTCGCCGACGGGCTGGGCGGGCTGCCGTGGGAAGCGGGTGGTAAGACCGAACTCGAAGCGGCGAAGACACCGAACCTAGACGCTCTCGCGGCCAAGAGTGTTCAAGGGGCGAGTATTCCTGTTGCTCCCGGCATCAGCCCCGGCAGCGGTCCCGGCCATCTCGGGTTGTTCGGCTACGATCCGATTAAATATCTGATCGGTCGCGGTGCGTTGGAAGCGACCGGAATCGGCTTCGAGTTGCAACCGGGCGATGTGGCCATCCGCTGCAACTTCTGTACGCTGGACGCGGAGGGCAATATCTCGGATCGACGAGCCGGTCGAATCGCGACCGAAGAGAGTGCGCCACTGGCGATCAAGTTGAGGCAGGTTTCCATTCCGGGGATGGAGATCTTCGTCGAGCCCGTGAAGGAACATCGTTTCGTTGTTGTTTTGCGAGGCGCGGGACTTGGCGGACACGTCCACGACACCGATCCGCAAGCCACGGGCGTCCCGCCGCTCGATCCCGTCGCGGAAGACGAAGCGAGCAAGAAGACTGCCGAAGTCGCCAAGCAGTTCCTGGTTCAAGCTCGCGAAATCCTGAAGGACGAGAAGAAAGCCAACTTCCATACAATGCGAGGCTTCGCGGCCAAGCCCGACTTGCCCAGCTACGAAGAAGTTTACGGCTTGAAGGCCGCCGCGATCGCGTTGTATCCGATGTATAAGGGCCTGGCGAGGCTGGTCGGCATGGACATCCTCGGCCAGGCTCAAACGCTCGGCGAACAGATGGACGTCTTGAAGCAAAACTGGAACGACTACGACTTCTTCTTCATCCACTTCAAATACACGGACAGCACTGGCGAGGACGGAAACTTCGACGCCAAGGTGAAGCGGACGGAGGAATTCGACGCCATCATCCCGCGCGTGTTGGAACTGAATCCCACCGTCACGATCGTCACCGGCGACCACAGCACTCCCAGCTTCTTGAGCAGCCATAGTTGGCACCCAGTTCCGACACTGCTGCACTCCAATTGCTGCCGTCCCGATGGATTGACCTCGTTCGGCGAAAACACTTGCATCCGAGGCGGCCTTGGTCACTTTGAAGCGAAGCATCTGATGACGTTAGCGCTTGCCAACGCCGGAAGGTTGGGGAAGTACGGCGCATAATTGCCTCGCGATCGTCAAGCCCTGAACACGGCGATCGAAGTAGCCACGAAAAACACGAAGAATCGCAAAAAGTGGTGCAACGCTGAGGTGACAAGAACTCGGTCGCTTTTTTCGTGTCTCTTTGTGTTTTTCGTGGCAATTCCAAAGCAGCTAAAACGCGTCGCCGGCCAGAAGCTCATTTTGCAATCGCTCGTCAGCACGACGATGGAGCATTCGCACTGCGGAGGCGGATTTGCCGAGCCGCCGACCGATCTCTTCCCACGTGTGGCCACCTGCACGAAAGAAGCACACGACTCGTTCCTCGTGCGTCAATTCCGAGTAAGCGCTCTCCAGCTCCTCGTTCCGCTCGAAGCGTTCGAGCTGGTCCGTCGCACTTGCATCCTCGAACAGTTCGGGCGGACACTCGGCGATGTTCGTTGCCTTTCGCAGCATGACCGAACGTAACGCTTGTTGGCATTTGTTACGCAAGGACTTCTCGCAGTAGTTGATAAAGTGCAAGGGCGACTTGAAAGCGATCTTCACACGGCCTTCGATGATCCGCCCGAAGAACGAATCGAATAGGTCATCAGGATCGACCGCATACGCGATCTTCATGCGTCGCAACCGGAACGCTATGCACCTCCGCAGGTGTCGTCCGTATTCGAGATACAAATCGGCTTGTGCGTCCCGGTCGCCGTTGACCGCGCGTTGGAACAATTCTTGAAAAGAGTAATCTTCTGCCATCGGACAAATCTCCCCAGACAGCCACTCGATAAGCCGGCTCTGAATCTAGCCGGTTGGTGAGCGGTTTTCCATGCTCCGCGAAATTATTTTGGGAAAAATTCGCGGGCGAATGTTCAAATCGGCCTTCTCGCGCATAAGGACTAATAGAGGAACTTGGTTCTTACCTGCTACCCGCGACACCTTGGCAGCTTGGCGTCGTACGGTGGGCCTCCGCCCCCATCGGTCGTCCAACGTCAACCTTGCGTTAGCCCCAAAAAACACTTTTCCCCGGAGCCATCAAAATGAGCAAGCAACGCCGTCGCCGAATGAAACGCACCAAGCACACTCGCAGTTTCGTTCGCAACGGCGTCGAACAACTGGAAAGCCGTGTCTTGCCCGGAGGCTTTCTTGATCTGCTGGCCGGTGCGGCCTTCGCTTCTAATTTCGAATTGCTCCCGGAAGAACAGCTGATTTCCGAAGAAGTCGAGACCGAATCCGACGCGAGCGTCCAGCGAATTGGTAGTACACATTCGATCTTACAAGTTGGGCTGTCGTTGGGTGACTTAGACTTCGAGCCCAGCGAAGACCGCGTCGAGCTAGATCCATCGAGCGAAGTCTTCGAGTCCGCCACAGCATCGCCTGCAACAAAGAGCCTGCCGGCGACGTCGCTGATCGACAGCTTCTTCGCCACCAACCAGTTCGTCACCCCGTCCCCCAATCACCTTGTCACCCCCTCGCCCCCCCCTCTCTCCACTCCATCTCGCTCCTTCAGTTCCCCCATCAGCCAACTCGGCGCAGGCATCGGTATCGGTTCCGGCCAAGGCTACAACGTGACGGGAGCAGAATTACCGCAGGCGAGCGTTGGAAGTTCTGTTGCACCGGCGGCGTCGGTGCCGGCTTGGATGCTGGGCGAAGGAGAGGGAACAACTACCGTGTCGGGAACGGCAGTTGCGTCAACGAGTGCAAGCGGTTCCGGGACAACTTCGGTCAGTGGGACTGGAGTAGTTGTGGGCACCGGAACTGGTGGCGGAACAACAGTGACATCCTTGGTTTGCGAGAACCTTCCATCGGAAGCAGCTCCTTCCACTTTTTATCGACAACCTGGGGAAACAGCGAACATCGACGATCCCGACTTTCAGCCAACGGTTCACACAATGGATGACGCGTCGGACGAAGGTGTCGTCATCGGCACTGCTGGAACCGATGAAACTGGTTCCTTTCCTTTGCCCATGGGGACTCCGTTTGCGGATGACAGCTTTCTAGCGTGGCTCGAGATCACGAGCTATAAAAACTGGGAAGAATACCACAGAGTCATAGGAAGGGCGAACGGGAATCCAACAGAAACCTATTCACATATTCACGAAGTGTCGAAAATGAAAAGCCACTCGACGTCTACGACCTACGGTGCATCTGCGTCCGTCTCGCGAGAAATCTCGGCCGGTGCGGAAATTGAAGTGGTGAACATCGCCAGCAAGCTCGGTGTCGGAATCACGCTATCTGCAGAGTTTACAAACGAAACAAGCTCGTCGATGACGGTTTCTGACAAGGAGCAGGTCACCGCGAGTCCGTGTCAAACCGTCGGACTGTACCAAAAAATCGAGGTCACTGAAGTTACCATGAAGTATGTTCACTACTCGGATGAATTTGGCGTCGGTTGGTGGAGAACTCCAAATGCATTTCACAACATTGCAGGCCAAGCGGCGACTATTACAATTACTTCCTACGTGGCCGAGAACGACTTGCTGCTGCGAGCGAAGAGTGGCAATATTGTTGCACATACCTACAACATGCCTTAAACGTGTGATTCGTTCCGTATCGCGCGATTCTTGTTACGAATAGAATGTATTGACGATGTTGGCATCAC
>CAUJKL010000204.1 GCA_963204995.1 Planctomycetota bacterium
ATCCGGCGATACCGCTGTTAGAGCGGCTGAAGTTTATCGCCATTACCGGTTCCAACATCGACGAATTCTTCATGGTTCGCGTCGGCGGCTTGCAGATCCTGACGGAACGCGGTGTCACGAAGCCAGACCCGGCGGGAATGACACCCGCCCAGCAACTCGCCGCCATTCGGCAGCGTGTGCGTCGCATGACGGCCGATCAGTATGCTTGCTTCATGACGGAAATCGAGCCGGGCCTTGAGCAGCACGGTATCCGGCGAGTCCGCCCTAACCAGATGAGCGAAAAGCAATCGCAAGCAGCCGCCCAGGTCTTCCTGAACGACATCTATCCCATTTTTTCTCCGATCGCTACGAGCTCGGCCGAGGACTTCCCTCGACTGATCAATCACACGCTGAATGTCTGCGTGCGACTCGCACCGAAAGCTGGTGACGGTGAGCCGTTTCGATTTGCCGTGATTCCGTGCGGGCGAGGTGCTCGTCGATTCTTGACGCTGCATTCCGAAGGCGGCTACGCGTACATGCTCCTGGAAGATGCCATCAGCATGTTTGCCGATCGATTCTTTCCCGGCGAGGAGGTGCTGGAGTGTACACCGTTTCGCATTACCAGGAATGCGGACATCGCGATCCGTGACGATACGGCGTCCGACTTGCTGGCAGATATGCAGGACTTGCTGGTCGCTCGCAAGACGAGCGATTGCGTGCGGTTGGCGATTGCCGCCGATACGAGTCCCGAAGTACTAGGCTTCTTGCAACAAGTCCTAGAAGTGCCGGATGAAGACGTCTTTAAACAGCCCGGCCCGTTGGTATTGTCTGATTTCATGGGATTGACGGACTTGAGCGGCTTCGACTCGCTGAAGCTCGAGCCTTGGCCGCCACAACAGCCCGTCGACATCGATCCGACGGTGAGCATGTTCGACATCATCGCGCAGCGAGACGTACTGCTCTGCCACCCCTACGACAGTTTTGACCCAGTGGTCCGCTTGATCGACGAAGCGGCGGACGATCCTGACGTGTTGGCCATCAAGCAGACACTTTATCGAACCAGCCGCAACAGCCCCATCGTGGCCGCACTAGCCCGTGCCGCTCAGCGCGGAAAGTATGTGACCGCAATCGTTGAGTTAAAAGCCCGGTTCGACGAAGCTCGCAATATCGAAGGAGCCAGATTATTGGAGCAAGCCGATGCACAGGTCATCTACGGCGTCAAAGGGCTCAAGACCCATGCCAAAGTTTGCTTGATCGTCCGCCGCGAGCCGCACGGCATCCAGCGTTACATGCACTTCGGCACGGGAAACTACAACGAAGTGACCGCTCGAATCTACAGCGATATCAGCTTGATGACTTGTAACGAGGAATTGGGGGCCGACGTGACGAGCTTCTTCAATGCCATCACGGGATATTCGCAACCGCGTCGTTATCGCAAGATCGAGGCCGCACCGATCGGCTTGCGAGACAAGTTAATCGAAATGATCGAAACCGAAACGAAACGCAAGCAGGAAGGCCAGAAGGCGCATATCGTCATTAAATTGAATTCGCTGGTCGATCCGCAGATCATCGATGCCTTGTACGCGGCCTCGCAAGCTGGCGTGACCGTGAAGCTCAACATTCGTGGGATCTGTTGTCTTCGCCCGGGTGTACCAGGACTGAGCGAGAACATCGAAGCAATTAGCATCGTCGATCGCTTTCTTGAGCACGCACGCATCTTCTACTTCTATCACGGTGGTGATGAACGCGTCTTCATTTCGAGTGCCGATTGGATGCCTCGCAACCTGGACCGCCGCGTTGAACTGCTGACACCTGTCGAAGACGTCGCCGCGCGCCGACGCTTGATTAGTATCCTCGATGTTTATTTTCGCGACACGAGAAAGGCCCGCCGCTTGCTGCCAGACGGCGGATATGAAATGGTCACGCCGGAGTCGGATACGCTGCCAACCGTTTCCAGCCAAGAGACGCTTTACCGAGCGGCATGTAACGCCGTTCGCCGCACCAAACAATCGCAACTCACTATGTTCGAGCCCCACCGCGCCGCCGAGTGACATCACCGCCATGAAGACGCTTCTGATTCTGCGACACGCCAAGTCCAGTTGGAATGACCCGGGGATGACGGATCACGATCGCCCCTTGAATGCACGAGGCAAACAGGACGCGCCGCACATCGGTCGCCTGCTTCGCGAACAAGGCTTGCTGCCCGATCTGATTCTAAGTTCGACGGCTAAACGCGCCCGATCAACTGCGAAACGAGTCGTCGCGGGAGGCGAGTTAGCTTGCTCGCCGCAATTACTCGATCGACTCTATCTTGCTCCGGCGGAAACCTACATCGAAGTGTTGCGTCAGCAGCTGGCCTATTTCGCGAGAATTCTGGTCGTCGGTCACAATCCTGGCCTAGAGGATTTGGTCGTTTCCACAACCGGCATATCGCTCGCACTGCCAACTGCGGCCCTTGTGCAAGTCGAGTTTGAAATTGACACGTGGTTCGAGTTGCCACACCCCGGCCAGGGCAAACTCATTGCTCATTGGGAGCCGCGAGAGTTGGGATAGATGCTGCGCCGTGGTCGGTCTCGCGGTGCGCGACGAAGGTACGCCGCCTGCGCACGAAAGGTTGTGTCGGCCGCATCCGGCTTACTTTCCAACCAAATGCCCGCAACGGGAACCGACTGTAGCGGGACGAAGGCAAGTCTGAGACGAAACACCGGCGAACTGATTCGGGGAATAATCTCCGCGCGACCAGGATCAAGAAGATAAGAAACCTTTCCTCGATCGTTCTCGTCTTATCGGACAACTGCTTCAGTTCTGTCGCGATCCTCTAAGGAGCTTGATCATGTTGCGCAAATGGTGTGCTTGGACGGTGCCCGGAATCTATCTCGTCGCCCTAATTGGCTGCGGAAGGACCGCTCCTACCAGCGACTCCGCGTCGGTCGCAAGCACACCGCAAGCGAATCGCGATCGCCTTATGGCCGAGCAACCGGTCGATGAAACGTACCGCTATGCGGACAGTGCCGTGAGCGGAGCCGTCCCGGAGAGTGTCCAAGATTTGTCGATTACACGTGAAGAGATGCCAGCACCCGCAATCCGCTTCATGGCCGAGCCACCCCACGAAACGCAGTCGCGGGACAAGGGCCACGGCCCTGGTATCGGCGGTGACAAGTACGACTTGATCGTCGAAAAAGCCTTCGTGCCAGTTCGTGAACAACCACTGTCGACATTCTCGATCGACGTTGATACGGCCTCGTATTCGAAAACACGAATGTATCTGTTGCAGCAGAACGCTCTCCCGCCCATCGATGCCGTTCGCATTGAAGAACTAGTGAACTACTTTGAGTACGATTATTCGCCTCCAGTCGGTGATCAACCGTTCTCTATCAACGTCGAAGTTGCCAACTCTCCTTGGCATCCGCACCATCGGCTTGCACGCATCGGCTTGAAGGGCCGTGAGATCCTGCAACAACGTCCTTCGAGTAACCTGGTCTTCTTACTAGACGTATCCGGATCGATGGATAATCCGAATAAGTTGCCGTTGGTAAAACAAGGGCTGCGGCTGCTGACTTCGCAGTTGAGCGAGAATGACCGAGTCGCGATCGTCGTTTACGCGGGAGCTGCTGGTCTCGTGCTACCGCCCACACACGGTGACAACAAACGTCAAATCGTCGAGGCCTTGGATCAATTGCACGCTGGCGGTTCGACCAATGGGGGCGAGGGCATTCAACTGGCTTATCAAGTCGCGAAGCAGAACTTCATCACAGGCGGAGTGAACCGCGTGATCTTGTGCAGCGACGGCGACTTCAATGTGGGAACGACCAGCACCGGCGCACTGGTGCGACTGGCTGAGGAACAGGCGAAGGCTGGCGTCTATCTCTCCGTGTTGGGCTTCGGCATGGGGAATCATAACGACGCCATGATGGAAGATCTGTCCAACAAGGCCAATGGAAACTATGCGTTCATCGACAGCGAGGCCGAAGCACGCAAGGTTCTCTGCGAGCAAATCAACAGTACGCTCGTCACGATTGCGAAAGATGTGAAGATTCAGATCGAATTCAATCCCGCGCATGTCGCCGCCTATCGCTTGATCGGCTACGAGAACCGGCACCTCGAAGCCCACGATTTCAACGACGACAAGAAGGACGCTGGCGAGATCGGCGCGGGCCACACGGTTACGGCGTTGTACGAAATCGTTCCGACAGGCGAAGCGGGCGATACGGGCATACCTACGATTGATCCGCTGAAGTATCAGAAGGCCCAGCGGGAGACAACCGGCAGTGACGAGTTGATGACGGTGAAGCTACGGTACAAGCAACCGGATGGCGACAAGAGCCAGTTGATCGTTGCGCCGGTCAAAAATACCCCGGTCCAGTTCGGCGAAGCAACAAGTGACTTCCAATTTGCCACCGCTGTCGCGGCGTTTGGGATGTTGCTGCGAAAGTCTGAACACTTGACGAATACGAACTACGCCTCGATCCTGGAAATCGCCAACGCCACACGAGGGGAAGACAAACACGGCTACCGCCGCGAGTTTATAGAAATGGTGACGACTGCAGGCCGCCTCGCCGGTGAACCGCTGGCGAGAAACAACTGGGTTGTACCGATATACGTGGCACCAAAGCCACTAACGCCCGCCGTCACCTACCACGCACCGAGCCCCATTCGATATTCGTACTATCAGGACTCCTTCGCGTTTTCACCACTGCTGATGATCATCGGCATCGTATTGAGCGTACTGCTCGTTTTGTCCGCAACTGTGGCGACGGTTATTCTGTGTGCTCGCTTGCTGGTATTGCCCAGCGAGCCGTGCAGCGAGCAAGCCAACTGGCCCTGTACGGCGAAGCAACGCGTATGCGTTCCGCAGAAACCGCCGGTTCGTACACTTCGAGCGATTTCGTAAAGTACCGACAAAGTCGAACCACTAATGGACACTGACGAACACTAATCGGAAGAAGCAATCTGCGGGCAAACTCTGGTGTGACTTCAGATGCGCACTGGCGGCTTCCACTCATCAGTTCTATTAGTGTTGGTTAGTGTCCATTGGGATCGTCCAGGAAATAACTTCACGAAACGAGGTGGCTGGGGCTGAGTCCGCGAAGCCCCGGCTTACCATGAACTCCAATCAGCCGTGGCGTCGAAGACTCCGCCACAGCC